>JANXBZ010000005.1 GCA_025060475.1 Dictyoglomus sp.
AAGGCACCTCCGAGAAGAGGAGGTAGATAGGCCGGAGGTGGAAGCGCAGCAATGCGTGGAGCCGACCGGTACTAATATGCCGAGGCTTTGGCGCCTGGCTGGTTATTATGTGATGTCTAATAGTAGAGATAAAAAAAGGGAGGAGGCCCTGGTGATTAGAGCGGAGGGGAAACGCCCGTTCCCATTCCGAACACGGAAGCTAAGCCCTCCAGCGCCGATGGTACTGCCCTGGTAACGGGGTGGGAGAGTAGGTCATCGCCAGGAAGCCTCCTTTTTTATTTCAACTTGAGGATATGGTATTCGAGGATGTCTCATACTTAATAGGGTTTTTATAAAACTTTGAGAAATTTTTTCTAATTCTTCTAAAGTAAGATTAGCATTTTCCAATTGCCCATCTGTGATCTTTTCGCTTATCACTTTTCTAACAATTTTTTCTATTGTTTCAGGATTTGGATTATTTAGAGATCTTGTTGCAGCTTCAACGTTGTCTGCTAACATTACTATTGCAGCCTCTTTAGATTTAGGTTTAGGACCTAAATATCTAAAATCCTCTTCAAAAACATAAGTATGAGATAACTCTTTTTGTTTATGAAAAAAATAAGTTATTAGACTTGTTCCGTGATGTTGCTCTATTATGTCTATTATTGATTTTGGAAATTTATACTCGTCTGCTATTTGAGCCCCTTCTTTTGTATGATTTTTAATTATAAGAGAACTTATATAAGGACTAAGAAAATTGTGAGGGTTTTTTTGTCCAGGCATGAGATTTTCTATGTAATATTGAGGTCTTTTTATTTTGCCAATATCGTGATATAGTGACGCAACTCTTACAAGATAAATATTAGCATTTGAGGCTTCTGCTGCTCTTTCCGCTAAATTGCCCACAATTAAGCTATGATAGTAAGTCCCAGGAGCTTCTAAAAAGAGTTTATGAAGGAGAGGATGATTAGGGTTAGAAAGTTCCAGGAGTCTTAAAGGAGTTGCAATTCTAAAGATATTTTCTATGAAAGGTAAAAAACCAAGAGCTAACACTGTAGATAAAAGCGGGTTTACTAGAGTACTTAAAAATTCTGAAGATTCAATTTTATAATCTCCTGAAAGGAAATTGAAGATAGATATAATAAGTATATTGCTTAGAAAAAGGTAAAAAGTAATTTTTATAAATTTTACTCGATCTTCAATGTCTTTTAAAAAGTAGGCAATAATAAGAAAGTTAAAAAAGGAAATTATTAAAAGTAAGAAGGAATTGTTAATTAGACCAAAAAGTATAGAAAGTTGAAAGTTCATAATAATGGAATAAGAAATATTTAGTGTAGTTAAGATTAAGAAAAAGACTGAAGCTAAGGGAGAAAGATAGGGTGAAATTATAGAGAAAAGTTTAATCAAGAGTAGGCCTAAGGAAAAGAGTACTTGTGAAAGTACAAAGATATTTAAATCTGGATTAAGAGAAAGTTTAAAATAAAAGAGCTTTTGAGATATTTGAAATAGAATAACAAGTATTAATAGACTTATGAACTTAATGATATTATTAAAAGATGTAGTAAGACCAAAAGCGTCTAATATTTTATATCTTTCTTCATTAATTATCTCTCCTCTTTTAACTATAATATCTCCCTTTGAGATTAATTTTTCTATGGGTTTTATCGATTTTAGTAATTCTTGTTTTTTTAGTTCTGTTTCTTTTTCATCAATGTACATGTTAGATTCTATAAGGATTTTAGCGATTTCCTTAGAGAAATAAGAAGGAATATTAAACTCTCTTATTAGAAAATTTGTTAATTCCTCTCTTCTTTGTTCTATATTATCCTTTGAAATTCCTTTTGAATATATATCAGACAACCAAATTTCAGTTTTTTCTATGATTTTATTTATTTTTGAAACAGGAACAGAGGATAAATATTTTTTAGATTTTTCACTAATTCCATAGAAATTTTTAAATACCTCCTCTAATTTTCTTAAAGCACTTATAGTTATATTCTGATCAATCTTATAAACTGGCTTTAATTGAGATAAAAGAAGATTTTTCATTCTATTTGTTTCATCCTTGTCAATATATACAATTGATCTCGGAGCTTCAATGTTTCTTGGGGAAATTTCTCCCAGTCTTAATGGGGGATTTATAAAAAAATCTACTCCGAGAATAATGATATTTATCGCTATGAAGATTAAAAAAGTAATTAAAAAAATTTTTTGCCTTATTTTTTCTTTAATTTTCTCTATGTTTTTTCTTGTTCTTTTTTTAATAATCTTATTTTTCCTCACAGTAGAAATATTTTATCATTTATTGACCAGTTTTTCACCATAGGCTATAATTTAATGTAAACTGGGGAGTAGCCAAGCTGGTAAGGCAGCGGACTTTGGATCCGCCATTCGCTGGTTCGAATCCAGCCTCCCCAGCCACTTTTTCTATTATTACATGAAAGATTGGGTTGCAGTTATATTATCAGCGGGACAAGGAAAAAGAATGAAGACAGAGCGGCCCAAAGTTCTTCATCTTATTTTGGATCGCCCAATTATTTATTATCTTACAGATTTAGTATCGAGGATTGTAAAAGAAAGATATTTCATAGTTGTTAGTCCTAAATTATATAAAATCTTATATAAAGAATATGAGGATCACTTAGTTATCCAAGAGAGACCATTAGGCACAGGAGATGCAGTAAGACAATTGATACCTTTTTTGAAAGAGTTTAAAGGAAATATTCTTATTTTGCCTGGAGATGTTCCTTTAATTAAAGAAGAAACTCTTAAATTATTATGTGAAATTCACGAGAAAAATAATAATGTTTGTACTTTACTCACTACATATATTGAAAATCCTAAGGGATATGGCAGAATAGTAAGAGATGTCAATGGAAATATTTTAAAAATTGTTGAGGAAAAGGATGCTACTGAAGAAGAAAAAAAGATCAAAGAAGTTAATGCTTCCATATATGCATTTTCATGGGAGAGTTTAAAAGAGGTTCTACCTTATTTATCTAATAATAATACCCAAAAGGAATTTTATCTTACAGATACTATATCTTTATTATTGGAAAAAGGAAAAAAGATTGAAACTTTGAGGACTGAGCCTTATGAGGTTATGGGAATAAATAACCAGTTAGAATTGGCAGATATTCAAAGAGTTCTTCAGGAAGCGATAAATAGGAAGTGGATGGAGGAGGGAGTTTCATTTATATCTCCCAATTTAACTTTTATAGGAAAATATGCCATATTGAATAAAGACGTAATTATTTATCCTTGTACTTTTATTTTTGGACAAAGTTATTTAGAAAAAGGAGCAAAAATTTCTTCTAACGTCATGATAGAAGATTATTATATCGGAGAAGATGTAGAGATTGGGTCATTTTCTTTTATTTCATCAAAATTAAGAATTAAAGGAGATTAGCTATGACTCAAAAATGCTTGGCATTATATAGTGGGACATCTAATCCTGCATTGGCACGGGAGGTTGCAGATTACTTAGGGGTAGAATTGGGGGATATAGAGATAAGGCGATTTTCTGATGGGGAGATCTATGCAAGAATTGTTAAAAGTGTTCGAGGGGCAGAAGTTTATGTTATTCAATCTTTAGGAAGTTCTGTAAATGAGTATTTTATGGAATTATTGATTATTATTGATGCTCTTAAAAGGGCCTCTGCAGAGGCGGTTACTGCAGTTATTCCATATTTTGCTTATGCTCGTCAGGATAGAAAAACTAAGTCAAGAGAACCTATTACAGCAAAACTTGTGGCTAATTTATTAACTGTAGCTGGAGCTGATAGAGTTGTAACTATGGATCTTCATGCAGGCCAGATTCAGGGATTTTTTGATATACCTGTGGATAATTTATCTGCATTACCTCTATTTACAAGATATTTCCAAGATATGGATCTTAAAAACCCTGTAGTGGTTTCTCCAGATATAGGTGGGGTTGCTCGAGCAAAAGCTTTAGCTAATAGATTACATACTCCTTTAGCTATAATATATAAAAGAAGACCCTCCCCTGAAGTAGCAGAGGTAGAAGAAATAATTGGAGATGTAAAAGATAGAGATGTGATTATTTGTGATGATATTGTAACTACAGGAAATACTTTATTTTCTGCAGCAAAACTTTTAAGAGAAAAAGGAGCGCGAGATATATACTCTGCAGTTACTCATGGAATTCTTACAAACAATGCTTCAGAAGAACTTCAGAAGTCTGAAATCAAAGAATTAGTTGTAACAAATACTCTCCCTATTGATAAAATTAAGATTGTACCTAAGCTTAAAATTCTTTCTATAGGTAGTCTATTGGGAGAAGCTATTAGAAGAATCTCAAACAAAGATTCTTTAAGTTCATTATTTGATTAAAAGGAGGTTAAAAAATGGATATACTTGAGATAAAAGCATATAAGAGAAAAAAATTAGGAAAGGAATGGGCAAAGAAGTATAGAAAAGAGGGAAAAATTCCTGCTATAATGTATGGAAGTCACTTGGAAGAGAATATTCCTTTAATTTTAGATAAAAAGGAATGTCAAAAGATATTTAAAAAAGGAAAATATGAAACTGAATCTCATATTCTAAAAATTAATATTATAGACGACGGAGAAGTAAGAACGGAGAATGCCCTTTTACAAAGTTTTCAGATTGATCCTCTAACAGATTCTATAATCCATATTGATTTTCATGCTGTAAGGCTAGATGAAGTTGTAGATACTCATGTACCAATAATATTAGTAGGAGAGGCTATAGGAGTTAAAAGAGGTGGAGTTCTCCAGCATGGTATTAGCGAAATTTATATTAGGGCTTTACCTTTAGATATTCCGAGTCATATAGAAATTGATATTTCAAATCTAGATATTGGAGATTCAATATTAGTGAAAAACATTAAGCTTTCTGAAAAAATTAAAATTTTGACGCCCTTAGATGAAGTTATTGTGTCAATTCTTGCTCCTCAAAGGGGTGAGATAGAGTCAGAAGTTCAAGGTGAGGGTGGTGTTTCTTCCTAAAATATTTTTATAAGGAGGAAAAAAATGATTAGAATTGTTACCGATAGTACTGCTGCTTTACCTGAGGAGTTTATTAAAAAATATAATGTACTGGTTGTTCCTTTAAAAGTAGCTTTTGAAAATGAAGTTTATAGAGATGGTTTGGACATAACTCCTCTTCAGTTTTTTGAAAAAATTAAAAGAACTAACATTTTTCCAAAAACTTCGCAACCTTCGGTAGAAGAATTTTATAATGTATATAAAAATTTGGAAGATGCTGATGCTATAATTTCAATTCATATATCTTCAAAGTTAAGTGGAACTATTGGCTCTGCAAATACTGCGAGAGCTATGCTTCCTTTTGCTGAAAAAATTCATGTTATAGATTCTTTAGTAACAGAGTTTGCATTAGGATATATGGTAATTGAAATTGGAAGAGCAATTGAAGAAGGAAAGAATTTAAATGAGATTTTTGATATAATAGATAAAATGAAAAAAAATAATGAAACATTATTTACTGTGGATACATTAGAGTATCTTTATAGAGGTGGAAGAATTGGGGCAGCTCAGGCGTGGATGGGGAGTATTCTACAGATAAAGCCAATTTTAGAATTGAGAAATGGAGCAATAGAGCCTGTAGAGAGGGTAAGAACAAAACAGAAAGTTAAAGATAGGATTTTGGAAATTATGAAGGAGAGGATCGGAGATACTCCTGTAAAGGTAGCTGTTGCTTATTCTGATAATGCTGAAGAACTGAAAAGTATAGAAAAAGAAATTTATGAAAGATTTAATGTTAAAGAATATTATTTTGTCTCTTTCAGTTGTACGATTTTATCCCATATTGGACCAGGTTCATGGGGGATTATTTGTTATAAGATATAGGAAAGGGCTAAGATATGAGACAAGAAATTTTAGACGATCTTGATAAATTATTAGAGATTTTTCCTGAGGATATTAGAAAAAGGTTAAAAGAGGACGAGGACATAAAAGATCTTATTGAAGTAGTTATAGATCTAGGTAGAGAGATAGAGGCTCGTTTTTACAAAAAAAATATCATCTTTCATGGAAGATATGCGACAGAAGAAGATATTAACTATGTTCTTTCTAGAGTAGGAGAATTTAGTGGAGACAAAAGAGCTGGAATTGAAAGAACTCTTCATAGAATTTCTGCAATTGAGAATAGACATGGAAGAATTATCGGTTTGACATGTAGAGTAGGGAGAGCAGTTTTAGGTACTGTAGATATTATAAGAGATGTTATTGAAACAGGGAAAAATATACTTCTTTTAGGAAAGCCAGGAGTTGGAAAAACTACTCTTTTAAGAGAAACAGCAAGGGTATTAGCAGATGAATTGAACAAAAGAGTAATAATCATTGATACATCTAATGAAATAGGAGGAGATGGTGATATTCCTCATCCAGCTATTGGAAGGGCAAGAAGAATGCAGGTTCCAAATCCTGCAAAACAACATGATGTTATGATTGAGGCAGTGGAAAATCATATGCCAGAAGTAATAGTAATTGATGAAATTGGTACAGAGTTAGAAGCAAAAGCAGCAAGAACAATAGCGGAAAGAGGTGTGCAATTAATAGGAACAGCTCATGGGATAACTCTTCAAAATCTTCTTTTGAATCCTACACTTTCTGATTTAGTTGGTGGTATTCAAGTTGTAACCTTAAGTGATGAAGAAGCAAAACGAAGAGGTACTCAAAAAACAGTCTTAGAAAGAAAGGCCCCTCCAACTTTTGATATTGTTATTGAAATCCAGGAAAGAGATAGATTAGCTATTCACCACGATGTGTCAAAGACTATAGATGCTATGCTAAGGGGATATATTATTCCTCCTGAGATTAGAATTAGGACTCCTGAGGGAAAGGTAGAAAAAATATTTGTTCCTCCAGCAAAGATTCAAGAAGAAAAAGAGTCTCCTTCTATGCAAAAGAAGTCTGAGATTTTAAAAATTTTTCCTTATGGAATTAGTAAAAATAAACTAGAAAAAGCAATTAGAAATTTAGGGGTTCCTGCGTACGTTGTTAGAAATTTCTCTGAGGCAAATTGTTTATTGCTTTTGAAAGCTCATCAAAAGAGAGCTAGGGATTTGATAAATGAGGCTGAGAGAAGAAATATGATTTTTTCTATTTTAAGAAGTAACACTGTAACCCAAATGGAAAGATTTTTATCTGATTATTTTAAAATAGGAAATCTTAAGAGTGTAGAAGAAGAGAAGGCTTTAAGAGAGGCTCAAGAGGGGATAGAGTATGTATTGACTCACGAAGAGCCTTATGAGTTATCTCCTCAACCTGCTTATATAAGAAGATTACAGCATCAGTTAATACAGGAATATGGTTTACGTTCTGAGAGTGTAGGGGTTGAGCCAAATAGAAAAGTAAAGATATTTCCTTACTAGGTATGAGTAAATGGAAAGTATTTTTATTACTTTTGAGGGATTGGATGGATGTGGAAAAACCACTCAGGCAAGACTTCTTAAGGAGTTTTTAGAAAGAAAAAATTATAAAATTTATCTTACTAGAGAACCAGGAGGAACAATTTTAGGTGAAAATATAAGAAATATTCTTCTAAACTCTGATATTTCTATTCATCCATGGACCGAGGCGTTATTATATCTTTCTTCAAGAGCTGAAAATTCTTTAGTGATTAAAGAAAAACTTAAAGAAAAATATATAGTAATATGCGAGAGATATATAGATTCAACTTTAGCATACCAAGGATATGGAAGGGGACTTCCTATTAATAAATTAAAAAAGTTAAATGAATTAGTTACCTTTGGGTTGAATCCTGATGTTACTATACTTTTAGACATATCTCCTGAGAAGATATTTCAAAGGAAGGAAAGTCTTGATAGGATTGAAAAAGAGAATTTGAATTTTTATCATAAAGTTAGAGAAGGATATTTAAAGATTGCAAAGGAAAATAAGAGCAGAATTTTTGTAATATCAGGAGAACTTTTAATAGAAGAAATTCACCATATTATTTTAAAAATTATCTTAAAAAAATTGGAGAGGTAAATCTATGAAATTAATTTTAGCAGTTATTCAAGAGGAAGATTGGAAAAAAATAAGAGAGATTTTCATAGAAAAGAACCTTCCGTTTACTTTCTTTAAAAGTAAAGGTGGATTTTTACAGGAAGCGAGTATTACAATACTTACGGTAGTAGAAGAAGAAAAATTAGAAGAAGTATTGACTATCTTAAAGGAAAATTGTAAAGAAAGAGAAAAAGTTATTATTCCTCCTTTACCTTCTGTGGAATTATTGAGAAGTGTTCCTATGCCTGTGAAAATAAAAGTTGGAGGAGCAGTAGTTATTGTTTTAGAAGTATCTCACTTCGAGAAGATTTAGATGGCTTTTCGAGAGATTATAGGACAAAAGCAAGCTATTGAAATTTTAAGGAAAAGCATAAAAGAAGAAAAAATATCCCATACTTACCTTTTTGTCGGTCCCGAAGGTGTGGGAAAGAAGTTAACTGCAATATCTTTTGCTCAAGCTTTAAATTGTCCAGTATTACCAAAGGAAGGATGTGGGGAATGTCCTAAGTGTAATGATATAAAAAATATAAATTTTCCTGATCTTCTTTATTATGAGCCTGAAGGTATGTGGTTTAAAATTCAGCAAGTAAGAGAAATAAAGAAAGAAATACATTGGAAGCCTTTTCAAAGTAAATGGAAGATTATTATATTAGATTCTGCTCATCAACTAAGAAATGAGTCTGCAAATGCTCTATTGAAGTCTCTAGAAGAGCCTCCTCCTTATACTATTTTTATTTTAATTGCTTGGCGTCCTGAGATGCTACTTCCTACAATAATATCTCGAAGCCAGATTGTAGCCTTTACTTATCTAAATGATGAAGAATTAAGATTAATTTTTAAAAATATCCCTGAAGATAAAAAGGAAATATTAATTTCTCTTGCTCAGGGAAGTCCTGGAAAAGGATATTTTTGGTTGGATGAAGAAAATTGGCAAAGAAGAGAAGAATTTTTAAAAGAATTATCTCTTCTAAAAAAAGATAATTTAAATCAGATTTTTGAGCTAGTTGAATTTTTAGTTGAAGATAGAAAAGTAGAATATATTTTGGCTTTATTAGAAATATTATTGTTTTGGTGGAGAGATCTTTTCTTTTGGAAATTATATGAAAAAGAAGAATATATAACTCAGAAAGATTTTGTAAGAGAAATTGCAAGAAAATCTCAAGAATTTTCTTTGGAAAGAATAAGAAGAAATTTCAGGGCAACTCAAGATACAATGAGAGCTATTAGAAATAATGCTCATCTGGTTTTAAGTTTAGAAACTCTATTTTTGAGGCAGGTGTATTAACATGAAAGAATCGTTGTATATAGCTGGAGTTAGGCTAAGAACTTTTAAAATATATTATTTTTCTACTGAAAAAACAAATTTGAAAAGAGGAGACTGGGTGATAGTAAAAACTGTTCAAGGAGTAGAGGCAGGAATAGTTGTTATTCCTCCTTTTCTTGCCCCTCCTGATTTTAAACCTGCAACTCCATTAAAACCAATTCTTAGAAAGGCAAATAAAGAAGATTTAGAAAAAATTAGAAAATATAGAGAGGAAGAAAAAGAAGGAGTTAAATTTGTACAAGAAAAAGCAAATAAACTAAATCTTCCAATGAAGATTCTAGCATGTGAAATCGCTTTTGATTATAGTAAAATCACATTTCATTTTGCTTCTGAAGAGAGGGTGGATTTTAGAGAACTTGTTAAAGAATTGGCTAATCATTACAAAACTCGGATTGAACTTCATCAAGTTGGAGTTAGAGATGAAGTGAAATATTTAGGAGCACTAGGTATCTGTGGAAGAGAAGTTTGTTGTCATACCTTCCTTCCTGAGTTTTGCTCTATTTCAGTTAAAATGGCAAAGGAACAGTCTTTAGCTCTTAATCCCTTAAAAATATCTGGAATTTGTGGTAGATTGATGTGTTGTTTAGCCTATGAATATGAGATTTATCAGGAAATTAAAAAGGAATTTCCACCTAAGGGCAGTATAGTAGAAACTTTACAAGGTCAGGGAGTCATTGTAGATTATCATGTACCTTTGAAGAAAGTTATCGTTGAGTTTGAAGAGGGAAGAAGAGAATTTTTTTCACTAGATGAGCTAAAGAGGATCCATGTTAAAGAAGAGGATAGAAAGCAAGATAAAATAATGGAAAAAATATTGAAAATGTTAGAAGAAAATTAAGAAATTTTATGAAAAATGAAAATAAAGAGAATTATTTTGAAAATTTTTTAGAAAAGTTAGAAGAAATTCGACTTAAAAGAACTCTGAGGTTAAGAGGTTATACTATTACCGAAAGCTGTTCTCTAAATAGGGTAATACTACCGAAGAAGCAAGATATAAAAATATGGGAGACATATTATCAACTTCTTTCTCACTATCGTTTTAGAAGACTTATTAGTGATTTGATTCAAGTTAAAACCTCAGGCTTTATTGATTTAAGCTTATTATTAACGAAATGGACATGGGAAGAAATTTCTAATTATTTTAAATTTCTTGAAGAAGCAGGTATTCTTGAAAGAATAGGGGATAAATTTTATTTTTTGTATGATTTAATCGATAATTTTGGAGAAACTTTAGAGTGGTTTGTAGCACAAATTCTCAAAAGAGAGTTTTCTATTCCTGCCTTTTGGGGAGTTAAGCTTTTAGGTATTTCTGGAGGAGGAGATTTTGATGTACTAGGATTAGTAGAAAATTATCTTTTGTATATTGAATGTAAAACTAGTCCTCCTAATAATATTAGATTGAGAGATCTTTGGGAATTTTTAAGAAGAAGAGAAGTTTTAGGCTCTCAACTTACTATATTTCTTATAGATACTACTCTAAAAGTAGAGAGAAATATTGTCGATAATGTTAAACTACTCTTAGATAGAAGATTTTCTCCATATAAGAAAAATGAGGTAATAAAAGAAAAAGAGGGAGTATATTTTTTCTCTCCTAACCTTTTTATACTTCAGAGTAAAGGAGATTTTATAGTCAATTTTCAACATGTTTTTAGAAAATTTCTTGAGAAAGTTTTTAACTACTAATGGAACAAGAAAAATTTTTTAAAGAAGATAGAAAATACCAACCCCTTGCTTATAGAATGAGACCTCGAAATTTCGAGGAATTGGTAGGATTATCGGAGATAATTGGTGAAAATTCTTTTTTAAGGAGAACTGTAGAAAAGGGTTATCTTCCCTCGCTTATAATATATGGTCCTCCTGGATCTGGAAAAACTACTCTCTCTATTCTTCTAGCTCAAGCTATAGAGGCTGATTTTATAGAATTAAATGCAGCAATTATAGGGGTTTCTGAAATAAGAGAAGCCCTTCAAAGAGCAAAAAGAAATATGGAGATTTTCAAAAAGAGTACAGTTATCTTTTTAGATGAAATCCACCATTTTAATAAGCTTCAACAGGATGTTCTCTTACCTTGGATAGAAAAGGGTTTAGTCATTCTTATTGGAGCAACGACAGAAAACCCATTTTTTACTTTGAATAATACCCTTTTATCTAGATGTAGATTACTAGAACTGAAGCCTCTTTCTAATGATGATATTAGAATAATTATAAGAAGAGCTCTTCAAGATAAAGAAAGAGGTCTAGGTAATCAAAATATTATTTTAGAAGATTTAGCAGAAGAAGAAATAATAAGATTTTCAAATGGAGACGCAAGAGTTGCATTAAATACCCTAGAACTTGCATCGTTTCTTGCTATTCCTGATTCTGAGGGCAGAAATGTAATCAATCTTTCAGTAATTGAGGATGTGATTCAAAAAAGAATTTTTAGATATGATCAAAGAGGAGATGAGCATTATCATGTTATCTCTGCTTTTATTAAAAGTATAAGAGGTTCAGATCCAGATGCAGCGGTGTATTGGCTTTCAAGAATGCTTCTTTCAGGAGAAGATCCAAGATTTATAGCAAGACGTCTTCTTATTCATGCTGCTGAGGATATTGGAATGGCAGATCCTTTTGCTTTAGTGATAGCCCAAGCTGCAGCTTTTGCAGTAGAGTTTGTAGGAATGCCTGAAGCACAAATTCCTTTAACTACTGCCACAATATATTTAGCTTGTGCCTCTAAAAGTAACAGTTCTGTGGTTGCTATAAATAAAGCTAATGAATATCTTAGAAAACATGGTCCTTCTCCTGTTCCTTTACATCTGAGAAGTTCATCCTTTAAAGAATATAAATATCCTCATGATTATCCTGGTCATTTTGTGGAACAAAATTATCTTCCTGAGAATGTGAGGGAAAGATTCTATTATCCTTCGGAAGAAGGAAAAGAGAAAATAATAAGAGAAAGATTGAAGAAGTTATGGGGAAAAAGATTCGAAGAATAATTTTTTTATTAGCATTTTTACCTCTATTATTTTGTTGTAGAAAAAATGAAATTTTAAAAAAAATGGATGAATCTATAATAGAAAACAAAAAAGAAACTACTATTAATCTTGAAATAAATGTTTCTTACGAGATTTTTTCCGAATTTCAGAGGAAATATTCTCAGGATATAAGAAAAATAAATGTAAAAGTAAGAGAGGAGGTTTTTTCGAATTATAACTTAATTTGGAACCAATATGAAGTATATTGGCATAAGTCTTGGGAAGAATTAAAAAATAGCCTGAGGTATGAATTTTCGAGAAGAAATTTAAAATATAAACTAAAAAAGTTAAGGAATTATGATGAAATTATAGTCTTTTATTCTTATTCTTTACCTACTTTTAAAAAAGTTGATTTAAGGCTTTTTAATTTTTATTTTCCAATTACGTTAAAAAAAGAGATAAAAAAACCTCTTCTTGCTATTGTTGTGGATGATATTACTGAGAAAAATTACTGGACTGATAGACTTTTCTCTCTTTCATATACATTAAATTTGGCAATAATACCCACCTCGAAGATAGGAGAATTGCTGAAAGAAACAAAGAGAAAAAATTGGTATGCAATTATACATATGCCTATGGAGTCTATAAGTTATCCTAAAGATGCAAAATATCTTGTATCTTATTCTATATTGCAAGGAATGAATAAAGAAGAAATAGAAAAAATAGTTAATAAAAGCATGGAATATTTCGAAGATTACCCTATTGAGGGAATAAACAATCACATGGGATCTAAGGTTACTTCTGATCCTGAAACTATGAGAAATTTATTTGAAGTATTAAAGGAAAAGAAATTATTTTTTCTAGATAGTAAAACTTCGCATAAAAGTGTTGGGAAAAGAATAGCAAAAGAGGTTGATATTCCCTTTTTGGAAAATGATTTGTTTTTAGATCATGAGAATGATAAAGAGATGATCAGAAAAAGGTTTCAACAAAGTATTGATATTGCGAAAAAGAAAGGTAAAGCTATTGTTATTTGTCATATCAGGCCAAAGACTATTGAAGTTATGGAAGAATTAGAAAAAGAAAATTTTTTTAGAGATGTGGAATTGGTAAAACTTAAAGACTTATTAAATGAATAATAATAGGAGGACGCAAATATGATTTTAGTTTCTGGAGAAGCATTGATTGATTTTACTCCTACAAAAATAGATGATAAAAATGCTTTTATTATTTCTCCTGGCGGTTCTCCATATAATGTTGCTATAACTCTTGGAAGATTAAAAGCAGATGTTTCTTTTTTTGGAAAAATATCTGAAGATATATTTGGGGAAATTTTAGTTTCTTTTTTAAAAGAAAATAATGTCGACTTGAGATATTTAGTAAGAGGAAAAGAGCCTACAACTCTTGCTTTTATTGTTATAGGACCTAATAATGAACCCAATTTTGTTTTTTATGGGGATAATACTGCAGATAGTTCTTTGAAATTGGAGGATTTACCTTCTTTTTCTCCCTCAGAAATAGATTTAATTCACTTTGGATCTATATCTTTAATAAGAGGTTCTACTGCTTTTACTCTAGAAAAATTAATGGAAAGGGAAAAAGAAAGAATTTTAATCTCTTTAGATCCTAACGTTCGTCCCATGCTTATTAGTAATAAGCAGGAGTATATTAAAAAACTTGAAAAATGGATTTCTTGTTCTGATTTAGTTAAAGTAAGTAAAGGAGACTTAAATTGGTTATACCCTGAGAATTCTATAGAAGATATTGCAAAAAATTGGCTTAATTTGGGACCAACTCTTGTGATAGTTACAAAAGGAGATAAAGGAGCAATAGCTTTTAGCAAAGAAGAAAGTGTGGAGGTTCCTGCTTTAGAAATTAACGTAGTAGATACTGTTGGAGCAGGAGATTCTTTTATGGGAGGATTTCTATATTGGCTTTGGAAAAACAAAAAACTTCAAAAAAATAGATTTAAGGATCTTTCTCTATCAGAGATCAAAGAAGGCTTAAAATTTGCTACTAAAGTTGCTGGGATTACTTGTACTCGGATAGGTGCAAATCCTCCATTTTTAGAAGAATTAAATTGAAAAAAAGCTAATTATTGAGTAAACTTATTTATATAATTTTTGATGTTAAAAATAAACAAAAGATTGTTCCATTTAATGTTTTGGAGATTGTAGTAAAAAAAGGAGGTAATTAGAAAATGACACCCTTATGGGTTTTATTAGTTTTTGCTCTTCTTATTATTCCTCACGAGTTTGGGCATTTTATTGCATCGAGAATTTTTGGGGTAAAGGTTTACGAGTTTTCTATAGGTTTTGGCCCAAAAATTTTTGAGATTAAAGGTAAAAAAACAAAATATGTACTAAGAATGATTCCTTTAGGTGGATTTGTTAAAATGGCTGGAGTAGATGATTTAGGAGAAGAAGGCTCAATTTCAAATGAAGAGAAATTTAATAATAAAGCTCCTTGGCAGAGATTTCTTATTCTTTTTTCTGGATCATTAATGAATTTTATTTTAGCTATATTTCTCTTTTGTCTTGTGTTTTTATTAGGGGTTTCTCATCCTGTTCCAAGAGTTAGAGAGGTTCTTCCGGGAAAACCAGCAAGTATAGCAGGATTTCAGCCAAAGGATAAAATTATTTCCATAAATAATATAAAAATTGAGAAAGTTGATGATGCGATAAGAATAATAAGAGAATCTGTTCCTAATCCTCAAATAAGAAAACCTGTTAAGTTTGAAATTGAAAGAAATGGTAAAATATTGACTTTGGAAGTTATTCCTGAGTGGGAAGAGGAAAGAAAAGGGGGTTTTATTGGAATTGCTTTTGATTATGAAGTTAGGCGATATCCTCTTTTTTTAGCAATTAAAGAAAGTTTTTCTTTATTTCTAACTATAATAGTTTTAACTTTTTCTGTTTTAGGTATGTTATTTAAAGGAGCGCAGGGAATATCCTTTACTGGACCCATAGGAATTGCTAAATTGACAGGAGAGGCAGTTTCCGCAGGATATCAATATCTTTTGAATTTTATGGGATTTTTTAGTATTCAGTTGGGAATATTTAATCTTATTCCCTTCCCTGCGTTAGATGGGGGGAGAATTCTTTTTATATTGATTGAAAAGATAAGAGGAAAGCCCTTGGAAACAAGAAAAGAAGAAATAATTCATTGGATTGGGCTTTTAATTTTATTTTCTTTAATGCTATTAATTACATTTTTTGATATTCAAAGGTTGAGAAAATAATGAGAAAAACAAGAGTTGTAAAAGTTGGAAATGTTCTTATTGGTGGAAACAATCCCATAAGGGTACAGTCTATGACAAAAACTCCTACCTATGATGTAAAAAGAACTCTTATGCAAATTCACAGACTATATAAAAGAGGATGTGAGTTAGTAAGGGTGGGAGTGCCTGATAAAGATTCTGCGTTAGCTCTGGGAAAGATTAAAAAGAAGAGTCCTATTCCTATTATTGCTGATATACATTTCGATTATAAATTAGCTTTAATCGCTTTAGAACAAGGAGTGGATAAATTAAGATTAAACCCAGGAAATATTAAGAATCCTAAATATATCTCATTAATAGCAAAGGAAGCTAAAGCAAGGGGGGTGCCGATAAGAGTAGGTAGTAATGCTGGTTCTTTGAGTCAGGAAATTCTAAAAAAACATGGAGGAGTAACACCTCTTGCGTTGGTAGAAAGTGCTCTCTCAGAAATTAGAATCTTAGAAGAAGAAGATTTTCATGATATTGTGGTTTCTGTGAAGGCATCTTCTGTCCCCTTAACTATATCTGCTTATAGAATTTTAAGTGAAAAAGTTGACTATCCTTTACATGTAGGTATTACGGAAGCAGGAACTTTGATTTCTGGAAGTATAAGGTCAAGTATTGGTATAGGAGTATTATTATTAGAAGGAATTGGGGATACCATAAGAGTTTCTTTATCTACAAATCCTGAAAAAGAAGTAGATGTTGCTTATGAGATATTGAGCAGTTTGGGTTTAAGAAGTAAGGGTGTAAGAATAATTTCTTGTCCTATGTGTGCCCGTTCCCATTTTCCTGTGGATAGGATGGCAAAAATTATAGAAAGGGAATTTAGAAATTATCCTCTAAATCTTACTATTGCGATAATGGGATGTGAAGTAAACGGCCCAGGAGAAGCAAAAGAGGCAGATTTAGGTATAACAGGTTCCTCTAATAGGGTTTTTCTTTTTAAATATGGTAAGATAATAAAAGAGGGTTCTTGGGACTATATAATGGAAGAATTAAGGTTAGAACTGGAAAGGATTAAAAAGGAGGTGAAGAGCAATTAATACCTTAATTTATATACTAATATTTGTTATAGGTTCTCTGTTAGGATATTTTGCAAGAAAGGTAATAGAGAAGAAGATTTCTGAAAATGCTGAAAAGAAAGCAAAGGAACTGTTAGAAAGTGCGAGAGTGAGAGCAGAAGAAGAAAAAAAGGCTATTATATTGGAAGGCAAGGAGGAGATTTATAGATTAAAAACAGAAACAGAAAGAGAATTGAGAGAAAAAAAACAAGAATTATTAACTTTGGAAAGAAGAATTCTTCAAAGAGAGGAAAATCTTGAAAGAAAGGAAGAATTATTACTAAAGAAAGAACAGGAAATTGATCATAGATTAAACGAGATAAAAGAATTACAAAGAAAGCAGATAGAAGAGCTTCAGAATATTGCACAATTGACTAAAGAAGAAGCCAAAGAACTCTTATTGATTAAGTTAGAAGAGGAATTACAAAGAGATATTGCTATTAGAATAAAAGAAGCAGAAACGAGATTTAGAGAAATAGCGGATAGGAAAGCAAAGGAAATATTAAGTGAGGCTATTCAGAGATGTGCAGTAGAACATACTATAGAATCTACTGTTTCTGTTGTTTCGCTTCCCAGCGAGGAAATGAAAGGAAGGATAATTGGAAGAGAAGGGAGAAATATCAGAACTTTTGAAACCTTAACAGGAGTAGATCTAATAATTGATGATACTCCTGAAGCAGTAGTACTCTCTTCCTTTGATCCTATAAGAAGAGAAATTGCAAGAATTGCTCTTGAAAGATTAGTAAAAGATGGAAGAATTCATCCTGCAAGGATAGAGGAAATGGTTAATAAAGCAAAGAAGGAAGTAGAAAATAGAATAAGAGAAGAAGGAGAAAGGGCAATGCTGGAAGTAGGAATTCATAATCTCCATCCAGATCTTATTAAAACCTTAGGAAGACTTTATTATAGAAGTAGCTATGGACAAAATGTTCTTCAACATTCCATTGAAGTTGCAAAATTGGCAGGGATAATAGCATCGGAGTTGCACTTGGATGCAGGAATAGCAAAAAGAGCTGGATTACTTCATGATATAGGAAAGGCAATTGATTATGAAACAGAGGGCTCTCACGCTATATTAGGATCCGAACTTCTTAAAAGATATGACGAACATCCTGATATTGTTCATGCTGTGGCAGCTCATCATGAAGAGATACCTTTAGTAAAGCTCTTAGATATTATAATCCAAGTGGCAGATAGCATTTCCGCTGTAAGACCTGGCGCTCGAAGAGAGAGTATCGAGGTTTATATAAAAAGATTAGAAAAATTAGAAGAAATTGCTATGTCTTTTCCAGGAGTTGATAAGGCCTATGCAATACAAGCTGGAAGAGAAGTAAGAGTTATAGTTGATCCTGATAATATAGATGATTTATCTGCAACTCGTTTAGCATATCAAATAGCAAAAAAAATAGAAAAGGAAATGGAATATCCTGGACAAATCAAGGTTACAGTTATAAGAGAAACAAGAGCTATAGAGTATGCAAGGTAAAAAAATATGAAAGTACTTTTTTTAGGTGATATTGTAGGTAACATTGGCAGAAAAGGTATATCCCTATTTCTACCTGAAGTCAAAGAGGAGTATGATATAGATTTAGTAATAGGAAATGTAGAAAATGCTGCTGCTGGTTTTGGAATTACAGAGAAGGTTGTTAAGGAAATTATTGAAGCAGGGGTTGATGTATTGACTAGTGGGAATCATATATGGGATAAAAAAGAGGGAATATCCCTATTAGACTCTTGTGAAAGAATATTAAGACCTGCAAATTATCCCAAAGGGGTACCTGGAAAAGGTTATATTATCCTCTCGCATTTTGGAAGAAAAATTTGTATAATAAATCTACAGGGGAGAATATTTATGGAAGCCATAGATAATCCCTTTACAGTTGTAGAAGAAGTAGTTGAAAAAGTTAAAAAAGAGACTAATATAATATTGGTAGATATGCATGCAGAGGCTACGTCAGAGAAAATGGCAATGGGGTATTTCTTAGATGGTAAAGTTTCTGCAGTTGTTGGAACTCATACTCATGTTCAAACTGCTGATGAGAGAATTTTAGAAGGGGGGACAGGATATATTACAGATGTAGGTATGTGTGGTGCAGAAAATTCTATTTTGGGGGTGGAAAAGGAGGCTGTTCTTAAAAAATTTCTTCTCCAAATTCCTCAACGTTTTGAAATTCCAGAAAAAGGACTTTTTAAAATGGAAGGGGTGATTATCGAGATAGAAGAATCTACAGGTAAAACTAAAAAAATAGAAAGATTGCAAAGGAGGGGAAGAATATAGGAGAGAAAGAAAAATCTGCCATGGGAGAGAAGAAGTGGACAAAAGGAGGTAAAATCATGGAAGTTTTAAAAGTATCAGCTAAATCTAATCCTAATGCAGTTGCAGGAGCATTAGCAGGTGTAATTCGTGAAAGGGGTCGTGCAGAAATTCAAGTTATAGGAGCAGGAGCAGTAAATCAAGCAGTAAAAGCTATAGCGATTACTAGAGGTTATGTTGCTCCAAGTGGCATTGATTTGATTTGTATCCCTGCTTTTACTGATGTACAAATTGATGGAGAAGAAAGAACAGCTATCCGATTTATTGTTGAGCCTCGTTAGAAAAAAATATTTTTGAAATTTCGTTGGAAGGCGGAGAATGTTTTTCTCCGCCTTCTTTAATTTTTATGATATAATTCATAAGATTATAAAGTTATAAAGAAGGAGGATTTTTATAAATTATGAAAAAAGGAATTCATCCATTAATGAAAAAGGCAAAAATTGTTTGTGCCTGTGGAGCAGTATATGAAACATTGTCTACAAAAGAATATATGACAACTGAAATATGTTCTAAATGCCATCCTTTCTTTACAGGGCAAAGAAAATTTGTAGATACAGAAAGAAGAGTAGAAAAGTTTTCTAGGAAATATAATTGGGAAATTAAGTAGTGTTAAGGGTAGAGCTTATTTCTTATACGCCAGAGCCTGAGAAAGTATGTGCTCTGGCTATGCGTCTTTGTCATTTTAAAGGATCCTTAGAAGAATTAAGGGATGCTCTAAATCCTTTAGAGATAGATAGACTTTTAAAAAAAGCAAAAAAGCTTCAACATTTGTCAGTTTTTGAGCATGCTTATTTTACTTTTTATATAGAAGGAATTTCTCGAGTAACTACCCATCAATTAGTAAGACATAGAATTGCCTCATATTCCCAGCAAAGCCAGAGATTTGTTAAAGTAAAAGAGGAAACGATAATTCCTATTAGTATCGAGAGAAATGATGAAATTAAAAAGCTTTATGAATCTGCTATTGAAAATGCTTTTCAATGTTATGAAAAATTAATAGAAATGGGAGTTCCTAAAGAAGATGCTCGTTATCTTTTACCTCAGGCGGTGGAGACAAAAATTATTGTTTCTATGAATGCTAGAGAACTTATGCATTTTTTCTCTCTAAGAACATGCAATAATTCTCAATGGGAGATAAGAGAAATGGCATGGAAAATGTTAGAAAAGGTCAAAGAAGTAGCACCTATTATTTTTTCTGATGCAGGTCCTTATTGTTTTAGGGGTCCATGTCCTGAAGGAAAAAATTGTGTTCCTGAAAGAAGGTGAGGAATTATGGAATTTATTAATAATCCTTCAGGATGGATAGAAGTTATCTGTGGTGGAATGTATAGCGGAAAAAGTGAGGAACTTATTAGAAGAATAAGAAGAGCTCAAATTGCAAGGCAAAAAGTTCAAGTTTTTAAACATAGTTTAGATACAAGATATGGAAGAGATTATGTTATATCTCATACAGGACTAAAAATAGAAGCCATATTAGTGTCTAATAGTGCTGAGATTGAAGAAAAGTTAGATAAAGATGCTCAAGTAATAGCTATCGAAGAAGGACAATTTTTTGATATGGGACTGGTTAAGGTTTGTCAAAAACTAGCAGACCAAGGAAAAAGGGTAATTGTGGCGGGATTAGATCAAGATTTTCGTGGAGAGCCCTTTGGTCCTATGCCATATCTATTAGCAGTAGCGGAGTATGTAGATAAACTTCATGCTATATGTATGAAGTGTGGGAATCTTGCTAGTAAAACTCAAAGGATTATAAATGGTAAACCTGCTTACTATGATGACCCTATAATATTAGTAGGAGCCTTTGAGGTATATGAGGCTCGTTGTAGAAAATGTCATATTGTTTTAAGAAGGGATGATCTATGAAAAGAGAAGAAAATATTGGAGGACAAGCAGTATATGAAGGTGTAATGATGAGGCGGGGATTAAATCTCGCAATAGCGGTAAAGAATTCCCAAGGAGAGATTTTAGTAGAAAAATATCAATTACAATCTTTTCTAAAAAAATGGTTAAATTTTCCCTTTCTAAGGGGTTTAGTAATTCTAATGGATTCTTTAATTTGGGGAATAAAAGCATTAAACTATTCTATAAATGTTTCTTCTCCTTCTGATGAGAAAATTGATGAAAATTGGGGGATATTTTTTGCTTTTTTATTAAGTATAGTTCTTTTTATTGCCCTTTTTATTGTTCTTCCTTTATTAATAATAAAACCTGTAGAAAAATTTATATCATCCTTAATAATTTTAAGATTATTAGAAGGACTAGCTCGTTTAACTATTTTTATAATTTATTTACTTTTTGTAAGTAAAATAAAAGAGATTTATAGAGTGTTTCAATATCATGGAGCGGAACATAAGACTGTTCTTTGTTATGAAGCAGGGGAGAATTTAACTGTGGAAAATTGTAGAAAATTTTCAAGGTTTCATCCTCGATGTGGTACCTCTTTTCTTCTTGTGGTAATGATTATCAGTATATTAATTTTTTCGTTATTAGGAAAGCAGAGCTTTATAGAAAGAATAATCTCAAGAGTTCTGCTTATTCCTATTATATTTAGTGTTTCTTATGAAATAATTAGACTAGCTTCTAAATATAGGGATTTTTTATTATGGAGAATACTAATTTTACCTGGCTTATGGATGCAATATTTTACAACAAAAGAACCTGATGATTCCCAGTTGGAGATTGCTATTAGAGCTCTTAAGGAGGTGTTAGAAGAAGATGCTACACCAAAACTTTCTTCAGAAGCTTCAGAGTATAGAGAATAGGTTTAACGAGCTAGAGGAGCTCTTAGCAAATTCTGAGGTTGTTTTGGATATTAATAGGTATCAGAATTTACTTAAGGAAAGAGGTAAATTAGAAAAAATTGTTAATGATTTTAGAGAATATAAAAAACTTTTAAAAGAAAAGGAAGATACTGAAAGTTTATTGGATGAGACTGAGGATGAAGAATTAAGGCTTTTAGCGGAAGCAGAATTAGAAAAATTACAAAAAAGGCTTGAGGAATTGGAATTTTCACTAAAATCCTCTCTTATCCCAGAAGATCCTAATGACGAACGAAATATAATTATGGAAATAAGAGCTGGAACAGGCGGAGAAGAGGCTGCGTTGTTTGCAGCAGACTTATTTAGAATGTATGTAGGATATGCTCAGAAAAAAGGTTGGAAAATTGATATAGTAAGTTCTAATCCTACGGGTCTAGGAGGTTTTAAAGAAATAATATTTTTAGTAGAAGGAAAAGGAGCTTATAGTAGGTTAAAATTTGAGAGTGGAGTTCATAGAGTCCAAAGAGTTCCTATAACTGAATCTTCTGGAAGAATTCACACCTCTACAGCTACTGTTGCTGTTCTTCCTGAAATGGAAGAAATTGAAGTTGAAATAGATCCAAAAGATTTAAGAATTGAGACCTTTCGTTCTAGTGGAGCAGGAGGACAGCATGTAAATAAGACTGAATCAGGAGTAAGAATAACTCATATTCCTACAGGTATTGTGGTTCAGTGTCAAGATGAGAGGTCTCAACATCAGAATAGGGAGAAGGCTATGAGAGTTTTGAGAGCACGTCTATATGAACATTTAAAAGAAGAAAAAGAAGCAGAAATAGCGTCTAAAAGAAAGGCTCAAGTAGGTTCGGGAGAGAGAAGTGAAAAGATTAGAACATATAATTTTCCTCAGAGAAGAGTTACCGATCATAGGATAAATTATTCTTCTTTTCAATTAGAGGAAGTTCTCTCAGGAGAATTAGATGAATTTATAGATAGACTAATTCTTATGGAAAAAGAAAATCAAATTAAGAAAATTTTGGAGGAGGTAGCCACTGCTTCTTAGAGAAGCTCTACTTAAAGCTAAAAAGGAATTGGAAAAAATTAATTCCTCTGCTTCTCATTTGGAAGCAGAGATATTATTGTCATTAGCTTTAAATGTTGAAAGATCTTATATTTATCTATTTGATTATCTTAATGACGAACAAGAAAAGAAGTTCAATTATCTACTAAAGAAAAGATTGCAAGGAATACCAATAAACTATTTACAGAAGAAGAAATATTTTTATGATTTAGAATTAGAAATAGAAGAAGGGACTTTTATTCCTCGCCCAGAAACTGAATTGTTGTTAGAAAAGTCAATAGAAATAATTAGAGATAGAAATATCAATTCTTTAGTAGAAATTGGAATTGGTTCTGGAAATATTATTATCCCTCTTGCCTTAAGATTTCCCAATTTAAAAATCTTTGGTTGTGACATATCTTCAAAGGCATTGAAAATAACAATGAAAAATGCCAAAAAATATGGAGTACATGATAATATTGAGCTTTTTTTAGGTCCATTTCTTTTTCCTATCTTATTGAGAAATATATCTGTAGATCTCGTAATATCTAATCCTCCTTACATATCTTCTATGGAGATGTTTCTGCTTCCAAAAGAGGTTAAAAAAGAGCCTTGGGATGCTCTTTATGGTGGATTTGATGGGTGTAATTTTTATAGAGAATTGTTTAAAGAAATAAAAGCTTTAGATAAAATTATTATGATCTTAGAAATTTCTCCTTTTATTTTAAATAGACTTTTAGAGATTTTAAATTTATTTTTCAAAAATTTTTCCTTTGAGATTTATAGAGATTATTCAGATAAAGCGAGAATTCTAAAAATAGAATGTCAAAGTATTTAAAAATTGATCCCAATAATATCTCAAGAGAAGATTTAGATTATGCTGTAAAGATTCTAGAAGAAGGTGGCTTAGTTGCTTTTCCTACAGAAACTGTATATGGGTTAGGGGCAGATGCTTTTAACCCTCTTGCGATAAAAAAGATATTCATAGCAAAAGAAAGACCGTTAGATAATCCTATAATAGTACATGTAGGTAAAATAGAGGAAGTTTACTCTCTTGCTGAGTATATACCCCATGAGGCAGAAAAATTAATTAAGAATTTTTGGCCTGGTCCTTTGACATTGATACTACCTCGTTCTTCTTTAGTAAATGATTTAATAACTGCAGGAAGTGATAAGGTTGCTATAAGACAGCCTAGTCATCCCGTGGCTTTGGCTTTATTAAGGGCCTTTGGTAGACCAATTTGTGCTCCATCTGCGAACTTGTCAGGAAGACCAAGTCCTACAAAGGCGGAGCATGTTATTAAGGACTTAGGAAATAGAATTGATTTGATTTTAGATGGAGGAGAAGTAACTTGGGGAGTTGAGTCTACAGTTTTAGATTTGACTTCAGAAACTCCAACAATTTTTAGACCAGGAGCTTGTCCTAAAGAAGATATTGAAAGAATTTTAGGAAAAAAAGTTGAAATATGGAAGGGAAAGGGGAAAAATGTTCCATCTCCTGGTTTAAAACATAAACACTATGCTCCAAAAGTTCCTCTATATATTATCGAAAATTTTAACGATGAATGGAAAAATAGGATAAATAAATTTATTGAGGAAGGAAAAAGGGTAGGAGTTTTAGCATCGGAAGAATATAGAAGTTTTTATCCTGATAGTGTAAAATTAGTAATAGTTGGCACAAGAAAAAATTTAGCTACTATAGCAAGCAATCTTTTTGGAGCAATGAGATATTTAGAAGAAGAAGTTGATATTATTCTAAGTGAAGCCTATCCCTTAGAAGGTTTAGGCTTGGCAATAATGGATAGGTTGAGGAGAGCGTCTTATGAAAATAGCAATTGGCTCTGATCATGCAGGTTATGAGTTAAAGGAAGAATTAAAAAAATGGCTCGAAGAATGGAATATAAGTTATCATGATTTTGGGACTTATTCTCCTGAAAGGGCGGATTATCCAGATTATGCTATATTGGTTGCAAAAGCAGTTGCAAAGGGTGGTTTCGATAAAGGAATTTTAATTTGTGGTACTGGAATTGGCATGAGTATAGTTGCAAATAAAGTTAAGGGAATTAGAGCAGCATTATGTCGAGATCCCTACGAAGCAAGAATGAGTAGAGAGCATAACGATGCTAATATTCTTGCTCTAGGAGGTAGAGTTTTAGGAAAAGATTTAGCAAAGGAAATTGTTAAAGTTTTCCTATCTTCAGAATTTGCAGGTGGTAGACATAAATTAAGAGTACAAAAAATTTTAAAATATGAGGAGGAGTTGTTGTGAGATATCTTCCTTATGTAGATCCTGAGATTTACTCTGCAATTATAAAGGAAGAAGAAAGAGAAGAATATCATTTAGAATTGATTGCATCTGAGAATTTTGTTAGTCCTGCAATCTTAGAAGCACAAGGCTCGGTTCTCACTAATAAATATGCAGAGGGATATCCTGGCAGAAGGTATTATGGTGGTTGTACGTATGTAGATGAGGTTGAAGAACTAGCAAGAAGTAGATTAAAACAATTGTATAATGCTGAGCATGCTAATGTTCAACCTCATTCAGGAAGTCAGGCAAATATGGCAGTTTATTATGTTGTTCTGAATCCGGGGGATACTGTTTTAGGTATGAATCTTGCTCATGGTGGGCATCTTACTCACGGAAGTCCTGTAAATATATCAGGAAAATTTTTTAAATTCTATTTTTATGGTGTAGATAAAGAGACAGAAAAAATAAATTATGACGATGTATATAAGTTAGCTAAAGAAGTAAAACCTAAATTGATTGTTGCAGGTGCAAGTGCTTATCCAAGAATAATAGATTTTGCAAAATTTGCAGAAATTGCTGAGGATGTGGGAAGTTATCTTATGGTAGATATGGCTCATATAGCAGGTTTAGTTGCAGCAGGATTACATCCCTCGCCTGTGCCCTATGCTCAATTTGTGACAAGTACTACTCATAAAACTTTAAGAGGACCAAGAGGAGGATTTATTCTTTGTAAAAAGGAATTTGCAAAGGAAATTGATAAAGCAGTTTTTCCAGGAATTCAAGGTGGTCCCCTTATGCACGTGATTGCTGCAAAGGCTGTAGCATTTAAAGAGGCCATGTCCAAGGAATTTGCAGAATACCAGAAACAAATCATTCTAAATTCTCAGGCGTTAGCTGAAGAATTGTTAAAATTAGGATATAGACTTGTTAGTGGTGGAACAGATAATCATCTTATCCTTGTAGATTTAAGAAATATAAATCTTACAGGAAAAATAGCTGAGAAAATTTTAGAGGAGGCAGGTATTACGGTAAATAAAAATGCAATTCCTTTTGATCCTCAACCCCCAACAATAACCAGTGGCATAAGAATTGGAACTCCTGCTCTAACTACCCGAGGAATGAAAGAAAAAGAGATGAAATATGTTGCTCAGTTAATTCATGAGGTTCTTTCCTCTCCTGAGGATGAAAAGACAAGAATAAGAGTAAAAGAGAAAGTTAAGGAATTATGTGAAGAATTTCCTATTTATAAAAATTTCTTGAGAAAGGAGTAAATAAATGGTTCATGTTGTAGAACATCCATTAATTCAACATAAATTAACAATGCTTAGAGATAAGAATACGGGTCCAAAGGATTTTAGAGAACTTTTAGAAGAAATTTCAAGTCTTATGGTGTATGAAGTAACAAAGAATCTTCCTTTAGAAGAAATAGAAATTGAAACTCCTTTAAAAAAGACAAAGGGTAAGGTATTGGCAAATAAAGAAATTGGAATAGTCCCTATTTTAAGGGCAGGTTTAGTTATGGCAGAAGGAATTCTTAAGCTTTTGCCTTCTGCGAAGGTAGGACATATTGGTTTATATAGAGATCATGAAACATTACAACCTGTTCAGTATTACACGAAGCTTCCTGAAGATATAGATAAAAGAGAAGTTATAGTGGTAGATCCTATGCTTGCTACTGGTGGATCTGCCATTGCAGCTATTTCTATATTAAAGGCCAAAAAAGTTAAAAATATAAAGTTTGTATGTTTAATTGCCTCTCCAGAAGGAATCAAGGCTTTAGAATCTTCTCATCCTGATGTAGAGATTTATACTGCAGCTATTGATGAATATCTAGATGAGAATGGATATATAGTTCCAGGGCTTGGAGATGCTGGAGATCGACTATTTGGGACAAAGTAAATCTGAGGAGACAATTTTATGGGAGAAAGTTTCATAATAGAGGGAGGACATAGGTTAAAAGGAGAGATTAGTGTTTTTGGAAGTAAAAATTCTTCTCTCCCTATAATGGCAGCGTCGATTCTTGCGGGAGGAAAGTTGATATTAGATAATGTACCCCCCGTTAAAGATATATTTACTATGGCAGAAATTCTAAGTTATATTGGCTTAGAAATCAATATTGGTGATAATCAGGTAATTATAAAAGGAGAACCTAAAAATTTTGAGGCCCCATATGAATTGGTTTCTAAGATGAGAGCTTCCTTCGAATTGTTAGGTCCATTATTGACAAAATTTGGAGAAGCAAAGATACCATATCCAGGAGGATGTAGGATTGGGTTGAGACCTATTGATCTTCATCTTAAGGGATTTGAAAGCATGGGAGCAGAAATTACTGTAGAAAAGGGATTTGTTTATGCAAGAGCTAAAAAAGGGCTTAAGGGGGCAAAAATATATCTTGATAAACCTAGTGTTGGAGCCACAAGAAATATTATGATGGCAGCAGTTTTAGCGAAGGGAGAAACTGTAATAGAAAATGCTGCGTGTGAACCTGAAGTTGTTGATTTGGGAAATTTTTTAAAAGCTCAAGGTGCAGAGATAGAAGGCTTAGGAACCTCTGTGATCTATATCACTGGAAAAAATGAACTTAAGAGTATAGAATATTATAAGGTCATTCCTGATAGGATTGCTGCTGGTACTTATATTATTGCTAGTGTTATGATAGGTAAGGAAGTGCTAATAAAAAATGTGGAAGTTGATCACTTACAAAGTTTATTTATAAAATTAAAAGAGGCGGGAGTGGATAATTTTCTAATAAAAGATAAGGAAGTATTGATTAGAGGAGCTAAAAACTGGAAGGGTATAGAGATAAATACTATGCCTTATCCTGGATTTCCTACTGATCTACAGCCTCAAATTATGGTTTTTGCTTGCCTTGCCCAAGGAAGCAGTGTTATAGTTGAGAATATTTTTGAAAATAGATTTTCCCATGTAGGAGAACTTCTTAGGTTGGGTGCAAAAATAAGTATTGAGGGAAGAACTGCGATGATACAGGGAGTTTCTAAGCTAATAGGGGCACCTGTGGAAGCTACAGATTTGAGAGCAGGTGCAGCTTTAGTAATTGCAGGTTTAGTTGCAGAGGGTGAAACAGAAGTATTAGAAGCAGGGGAACATATAGATAGGGGTTATGTAAATTTAGAAAAAGAATTTTCTAATTTGGGTGCTAAAATTAAAAGAGTAAGAAAATCATGAGAAGAGTTTTAATAATTTTAATAACTTTATTAGGTCTTTTTTGGATAATAATTCTATCTTCTCCCTTTTGGATAAAGCCCCTATTTTTGTATATCTTAGAAAGAAATTTGGGTGGAAGAATAGAAATAGAAAAAGTAAGTTTTGCTTTTCCGAACAAAATCTATGCTGGGAATATTAATATTGGCAATAATATTATACTTGCAAATATTGGTTTATCCATTGGAAACATCTTAAGATTTTCCCCTATAAGTTTGGATTTAATAAAACCTAAAATTGTAATAATTCGTAACGAAAAAGGAGAATGGACTTTCCCTTCAATCCCTGGATTAGAAGGAGCATCAGGAGGGACATTTCCTAATATAGAAATAAAAGCAAAGATAAATGACGGTGTTGTAATTGTTAGAGATGTGTCAACTAAAAAAGAAATTACTATTTCCAAATTAAATGGGAATTTAGTATATAAAGATCATAAAATAACATACACAGTAACCTCATTACTAACTGAAGAAGTTTATAAAAGTTTTGGAGTATATAATCTCTCTAATAATTCAGGAAATTTGTCTTTTGAATTTAAAAATGCAAATGCTAAAGATTGGGCTCCCTTTTTTATACCTGATTTATTTTTAATAAATTCTGGAAAGTTTAATGGTAATATTACTGTATTTAATGAGGGTGTTAATTGGTTTGTAAAAGGGAATATAGATGCTAGTAAAGTCAAAATTAGTTTGAAAGATTTTAACTTAACTGTAGATAATTTTGATACAAAGATAATCTTTGATAAAGAAACTATAAAATTAGAAAAGGGACTTGGAGAATGGAATGGTGCAATTATAAATACTTCGGGAAGAATTCTTCCTGAATTATTCCTTGATATAAATATTAAAAACTTGAATCTATTAAGATTTAATTTACCTATAATTGGACAAGGAGATGGAAATCTTAAAATAACTGGGAAATTAGAAAATCCTAATATCTTAGCAAAATTTTCTATTAAAGAAGGTAGTATATATGACTTATCCTTTTCTAACCTCGAAATTACCTCTAATTCTGTATTTCCTAAATTAAATATAAATATTTCTACTTTCTTGGAATCAGGAAGAATTGAAGGTATTTTAAATTATGACCTTAATAAAACTCAGGGAAGCGTTTCTCTTAAAGGTTTAAATATTAATATAAAAAATTTGGCAAAATCTTTAAATCTTCCTCCTCTTGAGGGGGTTGCCTCTTTAAAAATAGAAGGAAAAGGAGAAAAAATTTGGAAATTTAATATTGAAGGAGAAATATCTGAAGGAAAATTAGGAGAATATTCTGCGGAAAAAATAAAATTTAATATAGACGGAGAAGGAGATTTCGCAAATTTTTTTTCCCAAGCAAAGTAAAATTTAATTTTGAGACATTATCTTCTAATAGAATTATTCTAAATTCTAAAATTAATGCTTATTATTCTTATGTAACAAAAACTTATATAATTAGCGGGAAAATTCATCCTGGTACATTAAAAAGTATAAATATAGTAGGAATCTTTGATCCAAAAGAGAAAAAGGGAAATATTCGACTTATTTTCCCCTTAATGGATGTTAGTGAAATTTCCTCTTTATTCCATGCAAATTTAAGAGATCTTAAAGGTAAAATATATGGTTCTATCAGAATAAAAGGAGAAATATTTAAGAATCCTTTTTTCGAAATAAGCATTACGGGAAAAGATTTAAAATATCAAGAATTTTCTATAACAAGATTGTATATTTTATCAATGGGAGAAGATCTATCAAATCTGACTATAAGAAATGTTACCTTTAATATTGACAAAAATTATTTTAACGGTTCAGGATCCTTAAATCTTTTAAGAGGAAGTGGAGAGATTAAAGGAAATATTTATGTCAGTCCTTTGAATAGTCTTTTTTCCTTCTCTTGGAAGGGAGATTTAAGAGAAGGAAAGGGGGAAATAATTCCAAGAGATTTTCGTCAAAAAGGTAAGATAACTTTTAATAGTAAGGGAGATATTTCTGGAAGCTTTTCTATTCCTATATTTAGGGGAATTCTTAGCTTAGAAATTACAGGGAAAAATTGGAAGTGGAAGGTTTATGGAAAGGGAGAAAATCTTGAGAAATATTTGAAATTAATAGAGTTTACAGTAAAAGATGATTTTAGTTTCCATGGGAATTTATCATTAGATTTAGATGATAATATGATTGATTTAACAGTATCGGGAATTTATAAAGATGGAAAGATTACTGGGGATTTGGAAATAGGTGATTTGAAGGGAAAAATAATTTATGATTTTAAAAATCTTGTTGAGATTAAAGATATATACTATTCCAAACTTAGATTAGGAGAGATCATTTTGGATATTAACTCTCAAGGCTTAGATATAAAGGGAAATGTATTAGAAGGGGAGCTTTATGGAAGATTTAGTTCTGATAGAGTAGTAATAGATTTTAATGAGATAAATCTGAAATCAATATCGGAAGATTTAAGAGGTAAAGTTAATGGGGAAATTGTGTTTGAAGATTTTCCTAAATTTAAGATCGTCAGTGATGAAATTCTTTTTAAAGATATAAAATTTAAAAGAATTAATCTTACTGGAAAAGTCAAAAAGGGATTATATTTTGATAGTTTTTCTTTATTCCTTTTTGATAAGTTCGAAATTAATGGGAACATTTATGTTCAAGAAAGAAATGGAAAGTTTGAGATTAAGGGAAAGATATTAGAAAATGAATTTTTAGGAGAATATGAGAATGGAGCCTTAAATTTATATGGAGATAGATTTATTTTGAATCAACCCAAATTTATTGTAGAAAACTGGAAAATATATTTTGATGATAAAGATTTTTTAAATTTAAGTTTGAGAGGGGAGATTTATGGAATTTTATTAGAAATTAGGGGTATCTTGAAGGATGAGTTTGATTTCAAACTTTCTTTAGCTCCTTTATCGAATTTTAAGCTTTTTTCTCCTTATAATTATCTTATAAAAAGTGAATGGAGAGGAAATTTAGAATTTAAAAATAATATCAATTTAACTCTAAATTTATTAAAAACTGAAGTTCCAAGAATTATGAGTGGTAAGATATCGGGAAATCTTCAGGATACAATTTGGAATTTATCGGGTAATTTTGATTTTATAGATAATGGTAATTTAAAATTCTTCTTAGAATCTAATGGAAGAGGAAAAATAGAAGGAAAGTTCTTACCGTTGGATATATTGAAAGATCTAAAAATTATGAATATCTCTGGAAATATTTTAGATATAAATCTTAATTTAGAAGCTTTTTCCTTAGAAAATGGAGATTTATATCTTGCTTTTGATTTTCCGCCAGTGAAAAAGAAATTAGAGAGTAATTTAAGAATAATAAAAGAAGATAAATATAAAATCAAAGGAGATATTTTAAAGCTTAGCAAAAATAAGGGAGTAATTGATGGAATCTTTGATTCTAAAAATTTTGAGGTTAATATTTTCTTACCTGATAGTGAGTTTTTATATGTACTCACACCAATAGAGAATATAAAAAATTTAGAAAAGGGAAGAATTAATATTAATATTTCAGGAAGTTTTGAAAAGTTTAAAGGTATAGGAAAGATATTGTTTTCTCAACCTGTTATTATTCCTTCTTTTCTAAATAAAATCTATTCTATGGATTTTATATTAACATACGAAAAAAATAAGATTTCTATAGAGTCTTTAGAGATAGAAACAGAAAGTTCAAAAATCTCTGGATGTGGAGAGATTTATCCTGAACTTAACTTATATTTAAATCTTCCTAGAATTTCTTTGAACTTTCCTTACTTTTTCCAAGGTTATAGTGATTGGGAAGTCAACATTAAAAATATAAAAGAACCTCTATTAGAAGGAAATGTTCTGATTTATAACTCTATGATTTCTTATTCTCAAGGGGAAATAAAGGAACTTTCTAATCTTCCGAAGATAAAACTTTCTCTAGATGTGAACTTAGGAGAAAATATTAATTTTTATCTTCCTAACTTGCTAAATTTATCTCTAAAAGGAAGAGTTAAAGTTTTAGGAGAACTTTCTAAGCCTCTTTTAACGGGAAAAATTGATTTTGTAAAAGGGAATATACAGTTATTAAACAGGAATTTTTTAATAGATTATGGATATATAAAGTTTCCTGGTTTAAGTTACGAGGAGAATATTTGGGAATTGTCTGGATTTTCTTTTATACAAAATTACTTAGTTACTTTAAAAGCCTATGGTTTTATGGGACAATCTTCTATTTATCTTACTTCAAGTCCCCCTCTTTCGCTAAAGGAGATATTATTTTTATTATTGGGACAAGAAAGATTAACTCTTGCAAAGGAAGAAACTATTCCATTTTATTCCCTTTTAGAGGACATTCCTTTAGGAATTCAAAGTTTCTTAAGTGGAATTTTAACTGAATATCTTTTAAATCCTCTACTATCGGAGATTAGTAGAATTCTAGGTTTAGAATCCATAAGGATACAATATACTTTAGAATCCTTCCTACCTACTTGGAATAAAATAATTTTGGAGAAAAAATTAAGAGAAGATATAATAATGAGGATGGATTATTCTTTAGAAAAAGGTTTATTTAGTAATTTGGAATTGGAGTATTTATTGAAAGGTGGATTAATCCTAAAATGGATTTATACTTTTGAAGGGGAAACTTTATTTTCTTTTGAATATAAAACAAAATTTTAGAGAAAGGAAGGTGGAAATTTTTGAAAAAGTTTATCTATATATTAGTATTATTTTTAGTAATCTTTAATCACGTCTTTTCTCAACAGGTACCATACAAAATTTTAAATATAGATATTCAAGGAAATCAGAAAATTAGCAAAGAAGAGATCTTAAAAATTATTAATATTAAAATTGGATCAGAAATTGACGATAAAAAATTGGAAGAAGTTAAAAAAAGATTAGAAGAGACAACATTTTTTCTTTCTGTAAACATATTAAAAGAGGTTAAGAAAGATGGTATTATTTTGACTTTTCAGCTCATAGAAACACCCTTTCTAGTTTGGATTTCTGGAATAAGATTTTTAGGTTTAAAAAATGTTGAGATAAATACTATTAAAAATCTTCTCTTTCTTCCCCATCTTGGATGGAGTACTGATTTGAAGATTTGGGATCAGAGAAAAAGATTTTTGGAGACGGGTTATTTCGAAGATATTGAGATAAAAGAGGAAAAAACAGAGAGCGGTATAATTCTTAACTTTATATTTACTGAAAGACCCATTCTAGAAAGAATAGGATATTTTGGAGTAAATAAAGCTTCTCTAGAAAAAATTCAGGAAATAGTACAGTTAAAACCTGGAGATTTTATATCAAAATCCCTCTTAGAAGAAAAGAAAGAAAGTCTGATACAAACAGGTTTCTTTTCAAAGGTAGACTTTATTTTTACTGAGGAAAATAAAAGAGCTTATGTGTTTTTCTATTTTGTCGAGAATCCTTTAATATCTGAAATATCCTTTGAAGGATTGAATAATATAACTAATTTGGAGATAATAGAAATTTTAGATTTAAAAGGAAAGATAGAAAATAATGTTTTTAAACCCTCAGAGAAATTATTCTATTCTGAAAAATTGATGGAAAATTATATAGAAAAGTTATTGACTACGGGATATTTCGAAAAGATTTCCTGGGAGATTGAGGAAAAAGAAAATATTAAAGTTAGATTAGTCTTTAAAGAAAATCTACCAATCTTAAGAATTTCTATTCAAGGAAATGTTAATCTTCCAACGGACAAAATAATTTCTCTTCTCTCTTTAAGGAAAAAGGAGTTCTATAACGAAGATTTTGTTGAAGAAAAAAGAAATATTTTATTAAATAGTTCTTATTTTGACAGTGTAGAAGTAAAAAAGATATTTAGTAGTTCTGGAGTTTATCTTACTTTTATAGTGAAGGAGAACCCAATAATATCTTCGATTAGATTGGAAGGATTAAAATACTTAGATTTTGATGTTTTAGAAAGATATATTATTTTGAAAAAAGGAGATTTCTTAAATGAAAATAAAATAAAGGAGCAAATTTCAAAATTTGAAGAATCAGGATACTTTCAAGATATCGATGTGGTGAAAAACATAAATCAAGATAAAGTAGATTTAGTTTTTAAATTAAAAGAAAATCCAATCATTAATAAAATAACCTTTAAAGGTCTTTATAGCTTGGCTTTTGACGAACTCAAAAAGATTATGAGTTTAAAAGAAGGAAGACCTATAAATTATAATCTTTTGAGAGAAGACATAAATAATTTACAAAAATACTTACAACAAAAAGGATTTGTTTTTACAATTTTGCAGGAATTTAGATTCACCGAAGAAGGATATTTAATATTCTTCTTTAGAGAATATATTGTTGAAGAAATTAACGTTCAAATTCAACCTGCAACGGAAACTTCTACTCTTTCTTTCATGGCGTTTTTAAGAAGACCAACAGAAGAAAATGTGGTAAGAAGGGAGATATCTTTAAAAGTCTTAGAGGCCTTTAACTGGGAAAAGGTAAAGCAGGATTTACAGAGAATATATAACACTGGAATATTTGAAGATGTATCCATAAAATTAGAACCTGGTTCTGAAGAGGATAAGATTAAAGTAATTTATATTGCTAAGGAAAAGTTAACAGGATCTATAAATTTTGGGGGTGGATATGGCATATCTACTGGTTTCTATGGATATATAGAATATATGGAAAATAATCTATTTGGAAAAGCTCAGAAGTTGAGTTTAAATCTTCAAATAGTAGGATCAGGAAAGATGAATTATCAAATTAGTTTCTCTGATCCTTGGTTTTTAGGAGATAGAAATAATTTTCAATTAAAGTTATATGATAAGAAAAGTACAATTACAACAATTATTGAGAATGAGTCAAAAAATATAGATGAGGAAAGAGTTGGTGGAAGTTTTTCCTTTTATTATCCTATTGTAGGAAATTTAAGTTTAGGCTTAGGTTTTAAATATGAAAAGGTATGGCAGAGAATCTCTGGAGCGACTTATACGGAAAATGATATTGCTAGTATAAATCTTAGTGTGATGAGAGACACAAGGGATTTTATTTTAAATCCTACTCAGGGTTCAAGACAAGTATTGAGTGCTGAATTTGCAGGTGGAGGAAGTAGTTCTAACTATGCAAAATACCAAGGAGAACTTCAGTGGCATTTCCCTTTAACTAATAGAGATGCCATTACTTTATCTCAAATGAAAGAAAGACAAGTTTTATCCTTAAAATTCGGTATTGGATTATCAGAAGGAAATTTACCTTCCTCTGAATTATTCACATTAGGAGGAGCGAATTCCATCAGGGGATATGTAGATAATGAATTTAGAGGAGATGCTTATATTGTACTTAATTTACAATATAGATTTCCTTTGGGGAGTGGATTATACGGAGTTTTATTCTTTGATTTAGGAAATGCCTTTTCTTTAAGAAGTATTTCTTCTCTTAGAGATATTAAGCTTTATAGTGGAATAGGAATAGGAATAAGGTATGAGACTTTAGTTATTCCCATAAGACTGGATTTTGGATATAATTTTGGGCAAGATCCATTAGATCCTAATACAAGATGGAGAATTCATTTTAGTTTTGGAGATGTATTTTAAGAAATGGAGGGAAGAAATTGAGAAGGAGTTTTTTAATATTAATAATTTTTCTCTTTATTTTTAATTTGGCATATGGTGAAGAATTTTTCCTTCAGGGAGTTATATTTAAAGGAATTAAATTTACTCCTTATTCTCAAATACAAGATTTAATAAATATTAAACCCTTTCAAAGTTACACCAAGGAAAAAATAGAAGAAGAGATTAAAAAAATAAAAGATACGAAAATATTTGAGGATGTAGCCTATTCTTTGAATAAAATCAATGGAGGATATGAATTAATAATTGAGGTAAAGGAATATCCTGTAATAGAAAAGGTAGTATTTCCTAAAATAAGGCTATTAGATGAAAAGGAAATTAGAAAAAATATTTATTCAGATTCTGGAAGATTCTTTATATTAGCCCAGGTTCAAGAAGATATTGATAAGATTAAAAATTTATATAAAAACTATGGTTTTCTTCTTGTAGAGGAGCCTAAATTTAAATTTGAAAGAAACATACTAAGTTTTACTTGGAAAGAACTTCTGCCAATAAAAGAAATTATATATGAAACAAAGTCTTATAAAGAAGAAGAAATTATAAAAAAATTAGTAAATATTAAAATAGGCGAAGATTTAAATATTAAGAAAATAGATTTGGCAAATCAAAAATTATTAAGAGATGGGATACCTCTAATAATTAAATATAATTATAAACTTGAGGAAGATGGTACTATTTTATACCTTTCTTTGGTATATCTTTTCAAAAATTCTATTTCCTTTTCTCTAACTTCTCCTTTAAATTTCCATATAAGTTATTCTTTTTATGATTTAAACTGGGGCAGGATAACCTTAAATTCATTAATTATGAGAGAAAATCCCTCTTTATATAAACTGACATGGGAAAAGGAAAATTTTCATGTTCTACTGGATAATAACTATATATCTCTTTTATTTTTAAGGGAATTCGGAGAAGATGTCATAGCAAAGGTAGGATATCGATTTGCTCTTAATCCTCAGGGAAACAAAGCTCTTCTCTTTTCTTTTGAGAAAAATACCTTAATTAAAAGAGAATTTATTAATACAAATGGTAATTTACTATGTCTATCTTTGGATTTTATAGGAGGAGGTTCTCCTGAAAACTACACTCTTTTGAGATTATTAACTGATAATTATTGGAGCTATGGAGAAAAATTTGAAGAAAGAATTTTAGAAGCAAAGGGAGAATTAAGATATGTTTTAGGGAAATCTCAAGAAAAAAGCGGTATAAATATTAAATTTAGTTATGGATTCCCTCTGTCCTTAAATAGCTATATTTTTATAAATATTGGAGGTGAGAGTGAATTTGATTCATCAGAAATTAAGAGTCTCTCAGATGTTATTTTCAACCTTTGGGGTGGTTTAGATTTTATTTGGACTGATAACCCATGGATTCTTAAGTCTTCTATTATTTTAAAATCTATTGAAAAATTAGAGTGGAAAGCTTGTACCACAATAAATTTTTAAAAATTTAGGAGGTATTAAAAATGAAAAATTATAAAGTAAGTATAATATTAGTAATAGCTATAGCATTTCTCTTTATGGGCTTAAGATTTGTAACTGCCCAGACTCCTGCTGTTAGAATAGCTTATGTAGATCAGCAGAAAATTATTCAAAGCTATACTCCTTTATTTAATGCCTATAATAAGCTTAATCAAGAGTATCAAACAAGATTATCTAAGCTTCAGGAAGCTCAACAACAAGGAAAATCTCAGGAAGAGATTAAAAAATTAGCAGATCAATATGATAAGGAACTCCTTCCCTATAAACAGGCAGTAGATACTCTGATGAAAGAGGTAGAAAAAGCCTTTTCAGAATTAGCTAAAAAAGAAGGCTATAACGTGGTTTTAGATAAAAACGCAGTAGTCTGGGGTGGGATTGATATAACTGATAAGATAATCTCTCAACTTACAGGGAAAAAGTAAGGTGATTTTTTATGAGAATTTTTATTTATCTTATTCTGTTTTTTCTTTTTGTTGTCTTATTTTTTAATTTTATATATTCTCAATCTACCTCCATAGGATATATTGATTACTTAAAGGTTTTTAGTGAGTATAAGGAAACAAAAGAATTACAAATTCAGATTCAAAAGAAGCAGGCAGAAATTAATAAAATAATAGAAGAAGCAAAGAAAAAGGGGCTAGATCAAAAAAAATTAGATGAGCTAAAAAGGGAGAAAGATAAGGAATTAGGAGAAGTAATAGCAAAAATTAGAGACACACTAAGAAAAAAAATATTGTTGGAAGTAGAAAAAGTTGCAAAGTCTAAAAATCTAAGTATAGTTTTAGAAAAAAGTTCTCGAGTTTGGGGAGGAGTAGACATAACTAAGGAGGTTTTAGAAAATTTAAATAAATAGGGGCTAAAATGTGGTTAAAAGAAATAGCTGAAATTATAGAGGGTGAGCTTAAGGGAGAGAATTGCTTTATTGAGAGAGTATCTGATTGGAAAGATGCAGGAGAAAATGATTTAATTTTTGTATTTGATGAAAAGGATTTTTACAAAGCAGAAGAAACAAAAGCAAGAGCTCTTGTTGTTCCAAAGGTCGAATTTTCTTCCAAAAAACCTCTTATAATGGTTGAAAATCCAAGGCTTGCTATGGCAAAGATCTTAAGATATTTTGATTGGCGAAATTTTTCCGAGGGAATTCATCCTACAGTAATATTAGGAGAAAATATAAAACTAGAAGAAAAGGTAGGGATTGGTGCTTATTCGGTTATTGGAAATAACGTAAGGATTGGTAAGGAGACAAAGATAGGTGCAGGTGTTATTATAGGAAATAATGTTTTTATCGGAGAAAACTGCATAATATATCCTAAGGTGGCTATATATGATTATTGCTATATAGGAAATAATGTCATAATTCACTCAGGATGTGTTATAGGTAGTGATGGGTTTGGATATGTTTGGGATGGAAAAAATCATGTTAAAATTCCTCATATAGGAAAGGTTGTTATAGAAGATGATGTAGAGATAGGTGCTAATTGTACCATAGATAGAGGAACCTTAGGCGAGACAAGAATAGGAAAGGGGACAAAAATAGATAATCTTGTGACTATTGCTCACAATGTAAAAATTGGAGAAAAATGTGTTATTGTTGGACAAACAGGAATTGCTGGAAGCAGTGAAATAGGAAATAATGTAATAATTGCAGGACAAAGTGGAATTTCTGATCATGTTAAGATTGGAGATAGAGTAGTTATTCTTGCAAGAGCAGGTGTAACTAAAGATATTCCAGATGGTTCAATAGTTTCTGGATTTCCTGCAAGGCCCCATAAGGAAGAATTAAAATTGCAGAGTTTATTAAGAAAACTTCCTGAAATATGGGAAAAAGTTAAAAAATTATAATATAAATGAACTTTCAAAGAACTATTAAAAAAGAGATTAAAATTAAAGGCTATGGACTTCATAAAGGAAAAGAGACAGAATTAGTCTTTTTAAAAGCTCCAGAAAATACAGGTATAATTTTCATAAAAGATTATGAAGAAGTTCCAGCTTTTGTAGACTATGTTGTGGATACACAACGTGGAGTTTCCTTGGGGAAGAACAATGTAAGAATAATGACTGTAGAACATCTTTTATCTGCTATTTATAGTTTAAAAATTTCTAATTTATTTATTCTTGTGAAAGGAGAAGAAATCCCTATTTTAGATGGGAGTTCTCTTCCTTTTATAGATGTTTTTAAAAAAGTTGGTATATTAATACAGGAATCTCCTCTAAAAATATATGACTTGGAAAAACCAATATTAGAGAAAGAAGGCAGAGGTTTAATTCTCCTTTTTCCCTCTTCTTCCTTTGCTGTTACCTCTGTAATATCTTTCCCTAATACAATACTTTATTGGCAAAAATTTACCATTAAGGATCTAGATAGTTATGAAAAGGAAATTGCCTTTGCAAGAACCTTTGGCTTTTGGTATGAAATTGATGAATTAAGAAAAAGAGGATTAATAAGAGGTGGAAGTTTAGAAAATGCTCTTTTAGTAGGAGCGAAGGGATATGAAAATAAACCAAGATCTTTAGATGAACCTGTAAGACATAAAATTCTTGATATATTAGGAGATTTTGCTTTACTTGGGGGATATTTAAGAGCTAATATCTACGCTCTTTCTTCTGGGCATGCCTTGCATGTAAAAGTTGTTAAAAGGCTTTTACAAGAAAAACTTTTAAGGGGGATTTTTGAATGACCGTGGATATTTTTAAAATTCTTCCTCATAGATATCCCTTTTTGATGATAGATCGAATTCTAGAATGGAAGAAAGGAGAAAGTATTAAAGCCATAAAAAATGTGTCTATAAATGAGCATTTTTTTATGGGGCATTTTCCTGAAAAACCTGTGATGCCAGGTGTCTTAATAATTGAAGCTCTAGCACAATCTGCTGGTATACTTATGTTTCTTTCTTTTGCTGAAGAGAATAAGAACTATATAGCCTATCTTACTGGTGTGAATAATATGAAATTTAAAAAACAGGTTCTTCCAGGTGATGTCTTAGTGTTAGAGGTAAAATTAAAACAGAAACTAAGAAAAATTTTTAAATTTGAAGGGGTAGCTAAAGTAGGTGATGATATTGTAGCAGGAGGAGAGATAACCCTTGCCCTTGGAGAATAATTTTAATTATACAGTTTTTATTCATCCTTCCTCTAAAATTGAAGAAAACGTGGAGATAGGTCCCTTTACTTTTATAGATAAAGAAGTAAAAATAGGAAAAAATACAAAAATAGAAAGTAATGTTATTTTAAAAGAAGGAACTATTATTGGAGAAAACTGCCATATTCACTCAGGAGTTATATTAGGAGACTTACCTCAGGATTTAAATTTTAAAGGGGAAAAAAGCTTTTTAATAATTGGTAATAATGTGGTTATAAGAGAATATTGTGTAATTCATAGGGCTACTGGGGAAGAAAAAGCTACTATAATTGGTGACGATTGTTATATTATGGCATACTCTCACCTAGCTCATAATGTGAAATTAGGTAAAAGAGTAATTATAGCTAATGCAACTCAGATTGGGGGTTATGTGGAAATTGATGATCAGGCATTTATCAGCGCTCTTGTAGGTATTCATCAATTTGTAAGAATTGGAAAATTGGCTATGGTAGGAGGATTATCAAAGATTGTAAAAGATGTTCCTCCTTATGCTTTAGTGGATGGGAATCCTGCAAGAATATATGGGATTAATACAGTAGGATTAAAAAGAGCAAATTTTTCCATAGAGAAAAGAAATCTTATTAAAAAGATTTTTCATATTCTTTTTTCAGATCTTCCCTTTGAAGAAAGAATTAAAAGAATTTCGGAATTTGAGGAAGAGGAGGCAAAGGAAATATTAGAATTTATTAAAAATTCTAAAAGAGGAATAACTCCAGCAGTATGGAGGAGAATTGAAGAATGAAGATAATGTTTTCTGTTGGGGAAGTTTCTGGGGATGTTCATGGAGCTTATTTAATTAGAACTTTAAAAAAATACAATTCAAATCTTTATTTTTTTGGCTTAGGTGGAGAAAGAATGGAGGAAGAAGGCTTAAATTTGATTGCTAATGTTACTAAATTTAGTACTGTTGGTTTTGTTGAACCTCTTCCTTATATTCCTATTTTTTTAAAGCTTTTAAATAACCTTGAAAGAGTCTTAGAGAAGGAGAAACCAGATCTTTTAATTCTTATAGATTTTCAAGGATTTAATATTCCTCTTGCAAAAAGAGCTAAAAAATTAGGTATCCCAACAATTTATTATTTTGCTCCTCAGTATTGGTTATGGGGAAAGAGAGAAAATGCTTATGAGGTTTCAAAATATCTAAATTGGATAATAAGTGTCTTTCCTCAAGAATATGAAGTATATAGAAAATATACTCATAAAGTTTCCTTTTTTGGCCATCCTTTAGTAGATTATATTTCCCAACTAGAAACTCAAAAGAGAGAAGATTATTTAATAGGACTTTTTCCGGGAAGTAGAAAACAAGAGATTAATAAACTTACTCCTCTTTTTGTCAAAATTGCTACTCATTTTTCAAAAAGAGGTTTCAAGTTTTTATTACCTATTGCCTCAGAACAATTTTTACCATTAGTAAAGAAATATTTAGATGATAGTTTAAATATAGAACTTCTTTCGGGTAAAGAAAGTTATAAAGTTCTCCAAAGGGTAAATTTTGCATTGGCATCCTCTGGAACGGTAACTTTAGAGGCAAGTCTTCTTTACTGTCCTTTATTTGTATTCTATAAAATTTCAAAATTAACCTATTATATTGGGAAAAAATTAGTTCATCATAAATATATATCCCTTCCTAATATATTGTCAGGAAAGGAAATTTATCCAGAATATGTGCAAAAAATTAATATAGATAAAGTAATTAGCGATATAGAAGATTTTATTAATAATTCTAAGAGAAGAGAAGAAATGCTTTTAGATTTAAAAAAGGTTGTGTCTTCTTTAGGAGAAAAAGGAGTTTTGGACAGAATTGCCAATTTTATCTTGAGTAGGAGCTATGTTTAATTTTTATTTTATAGTCAATGGACCAGGAGAAATTTCAGGTTGGTTGTATCCTTTAATTAGTTATATAAAAGAAAAAAATTTAGATTGGACTAAAAATGTAAACTTTTATACTATTTTAGTTCCTTGCCAATTTGCAACTGGCGAAGAGGAAAGAGTTTTAGAAGAATTTGGTTTTTTTAAGAAGATCTTTTCTCCTAATGAATATTGGAAAAATTTTATTTATAAACCCCAAAATAAAAATATAATTTTTCATCTTGGAGGAGATTTATTTTTCAATGGAATTTTAGGAAAATTATGGAAGTCTTATTCTATTGCTTATGTAGAGAAAAAACATACTTGGACTTTTCTATTTAATCTTATTTATTCTTCTAAAGATTTTAAAAATCCAAAAATGAAATATGTAGGGGAACTTAGATTTGAAAATCTTAATAGGTCCGCTTTTTCAAAAGAAAGTAATAGAATTGCTTTTTTCCCAGGAAGCAGAGATTATGCATTAAGATTCTATTTTCCCTTTTATTTAGCTTTAATAAAAGAGATTCATAAATTCTATCCTGACCTTAAATTTGTTATATTTATTTCTCAATTTTTGAAAAAAGATGTGGTAAGAAAGTTTCTTCTTAGATTTAATTCTTTTATAAGAGAATTACCTATTGACATAGAATTTTTAGGAGACTGGCAAAAACAGATAAATAATTTATTATTTGCTGTTACTCTTCCCGGAACAATTACTTTACAGCTAGGATATTCAGGGATACCTATGTTAGTTTTATTACCTCTTCATAGGCCTGAATATTTGCCTATGGAAGGTTTTGCAAACTTTTTGAAAGGAAGGATTCGTAATTTGGTCATAGATATATATTTGAAAAAAAATTCATATTTATCTTTTCCTAATAAATATAGTCCAGGAGTAGTTCCTGAAATAATAGGAAAATTTGATTTTAAGAAAGTGATAAAATATTTTTTGGAGATTTTAGGTAACAGAGAATTAATAGAAAGGATGCATAAAAATTTAATAGAGATATTTCCTGATAATGATATACGTCCTTCGGAGATTATTTGGGGTGATATATATGAAATATTGGAAAAGAATATTTGAATTATTAAAGCCCAATTTTTTGTATCTTTTAGGCGGATTTTTATGCATTTTAATAGTAAATTCTTCTCAATTATATGCTCCTAAATTTGTGGGTGAGCTTATTGATGAGTTAAATAGGACAAAAGATTTGTCTTCTCTAAATAAAATTGCATTAATTATTGTGGGATTACTTTTTTTAAGAAGCTTATTCTTATATGGACAGATATATCTCTTATCTTTTGTAGGTCATAAATTAGTAGCAGATTTAAGAAATAAACTATTTTCTAAGATTCAATATTTATCCTTAGAGTATTTTAATAAATGGTCTAGTAGTGAATTAATATCAAGAACTCTTCAAGATACTCAACTCATTCAAACTTCTTTTTTATCAAGTCTTTCTGATTTTTTCTATTCCATAATTCTTCTTACTGGAATTATATTAATTCTTATTTTTTCCCATTGGCAATTGGCTTTGGCAACTTTTATTATAATCCCTCTCTTTGTATTGTCTGTATCAGGAATAGGAAAAGAAATACAAAGATGGTCTCTTGCAGTACAAAAGAAAATTGCTGATCTTACAACGATTATTCAGGAAAGTATTAAGGGTGCAAGAATAGTTAGAATATTTGTAAAGGAAGAGGATGAGATAAATAAATTTAAAAGGGAAAATGAAAAGAATTTCTGGAGAAACGTAAAAATTGCCCAATTAACTGCTACTCAGATTCCCCTTGCAAGTTTTTTAAGTGCTCTTGCTATAGTTTTTTTAATATGGTTAGGTAGTAGAAAAATTGCTCAAAATCAGCTTACTCTTGGTTCTTTTATTGCTTTTTTAACTTATGTAGGAATGGCTTTGGAACCTGCAACAACTCTTTTAAGGGTTTTTTCTGGTATAAAACAAGCTTCTGCTTCTTTTGAAAGGATCTTTGAAATATTAGATCAAGGAAAAGATGTAATAGAATTCCCTAACGCAAAAGTTTTACCACCCATAAAAGGTTTAGTAGAATTTGAAAATGTTTATTTTACCTATGATAACAAAAATTGGGCTTTGAAAAATATAAATCTAAGAATTAGACCTGGAGAAAAGGTTGCTATTGTAGGAATCAGTGGAGCTGGAAAGACATCTTTAGTAAATCTTATTCCACGATTTATAGATCCTACGCGAGGAAAGGTAAAAATAGATGGTTATGATGTTAGAGAAGTGAAATTAAGTTCTTTAAGAAATCAAATTGGTTTTGTAACACAGGAAACTGTAATATTCCATGGAACGGTAAAGGAGAATATCGCATATAGTAAACCTAATGCTACCTATGAGGAAATTATACAAGCTTCAAAAATGGCGAGAGCACATGATTTTATTATTTCTTTACCTAATGGATATGATACTATAATTGGGGAAGGAGGATCAGGATTATCAGGAGGACAAGCTCAAAGAATAGCTATAGCAAGAATAATCCTGCATAATCCTAGGTTAGTTATTTTAGATGAAGCTACATCTTCTTTAGATGCCGAATCTGAAGCTTTAATTCAAGAGGCTTTAGAAGAGTTGATAAAAGGAAAAACTACTCTTATTATTGCTCATAGATTATCGACTATCAGAAAGGTAGATAGAATTATAGTTTTAGATCAGGGAGAAATCGTGGAAGAAGGAAGTCATGAGGAATTGCTAAATAAGAAGGGGGTGTATGCAAGAATAATTCACTGGCAATTAGAAGAAGGTGAGGTGAAAACATGAAAAAGATAAAAGTAGGGGTAGTAGGAGTAGGATATTTAGGACAGCATCATGTGAGAATTTTTAGTGAGCTTCCATATGTAGAGCTTGTAGGAATTGCAGATATCAATGAAAAAAGAGTAAGAGAAATGGCTTCCTTGTATCAAGTTCCTTTTTATACTACAGATTATAAGGATTTATTAGATAAAGTAGACGCAGTGAGTATAGTTACTCCTACATCTTCTCATTTTAGAATTGCCAAAGATTTTTTGGAGAAGGGTGTTCATATATTTGTAGAAAAACCTGTAACTCAAACTTTAGAAGAAGCAGAAAAATTAGTAGAACTTGCATCGGGAAAGGATTTGGTTTTTCAAGTAGGGCATATTGAAAGATTTAATCCAGCAATACAGGAACTGAAAAAGTATATTAGGAATCCTTTTTATTTAGAAATTCATAGAATGGGATCCTATGATGGAAGGTCAGAAGATATAGGGGTAGTAATGAATTTGATGATTCATGATTTGGATATTCTTTTTTATATTCTTGGAAAGGAGAAAAAGATAAAAGATATTCAGGCAATAGGATATTCTCTTTATACTCCTTACGAGGATTTTGCTCATGTTAATCTCTTCTTTGATGATGGAATAACTGTAAGTTTGACTGCAAGTAGATTAAGCTCTAAAAAATTGAGAAAGTTAGAAATTCACGAAATTGATGGGACATTTATTCATGTAGATTATATTGATCAAAGTATAACAATAACTCGAGGTTCCGGTAGATTTTTGGAGCCCAATATTGAAACTCCAGTTCTAGAAAGAGAGGAGCCTTTAAGATTGGAGTTAGAACATTTTATAAGTTGTATATTAAATGGGGGAAGTCCTCTAGTAACCTTGGAAGATGGAAAATTGGCTATATATATAGCCTCAGAAATTTTAAAAGAAATAAGGATATATAATTTAAAAAATGCTTCTATTTATTAGTAATGGCTTTGGCGAAGATTTAATTGCAAGAGAAATTATAAAAAATATTCTTGAAATTAAAGATATTAAGATTTTTGTTCTCCCCTTAGTAGGAGAGGGAAAAGCTTACTTAACTCTTCCTATCGAAATTCTTAATCCAAGAAGGGATTTTCCTAGTGGTGGCTTTGCTTTTAGATCTAGTTTGAAGTATATCTTTAAGGATTTAAGGAATGGTTTATTTTCTTTTCAGAAAGAACAATTGAGAACCTTAAGGAGTTTTAGAGAGAAAAAAATAGAAGTGGTATGTATAGGAGATACATATAACTTAGTAATGGGATCTTTTACTCAAAAACGCCCTTTTTTTCTTCCTACTGCAAAATCTATATTAAATTCCTCTTTTTATTTCCCAGAGATTTATTTAATGAAAAAACTTGCTAAATTTGTCTTTACTCGTGACGAACCTACATATAAGTATTTAAAAAATTTTATTCCTCAAACTTTCTACCTGGGAAATCCTATGTTTGATGGGCTAGAAAATGGAGAAGAAAAATATGAGGATATTATTGCTTTGCTTCCAGGAAGTAGAGAAGAGTCTATTGCTAATATTGAACTAATGTTAAAGGCTTGTGAAATAGTATTTAAGGAATTTCCTAATTTCAGATATGTTGTTATCGTTTCACCTTACCTTCCTGAAAAATGTAGGGATTATTTTAGAAATATTATTAAAAAATTTGATTTACCTGTGACTATATCTTTTGGGAATTTTTCGTCTATTGTAAAAAAGGCTTATATAATACTTGGGTTAGCAGGAACTGCTAATGAACAGGCAGTATTTCTAAAAAAACTAGTGGTATCCTTTCCTGGAAAAGGTCCTCAAATTACCTCTAAATTTTTAAAAATGCAGAAAGCTCTGTTAGGAGAGGGATTAGAGGTAGTAAATAATTATAAGGAGGCAGGAGAAAGAATTATTTATTTCATAAAAAATCCCGAGGAAGTGAGATTAAGAGGAGAAAAAGGAAGGGAAAGATTAGGTGATAAAGGTGCAGATAAAATTGCAAAATTTATATTGGAGAATATTAATCTTTAGTTTAATTCTTTTTAATTTAAGTTTTTCATATAATTGGAAAACTCTTGAAAAAGAATATGAGAATATCTTATTAAAAGATTCAAAAAATTTAGAAATTCTTTTTAAACTATTAGTAGTTTATTCTGCACAAGGTAAGTTGGATAAAGCTTTTGAGTTCTATAAAAAGATAAACGAAATTGATCCAAGGTTTTTAAGTAGAAAGGTAGAAGAGATTAATGAGAAAAATGATGATTCCTTTTCCCTTTATCAATTAGCCTTTGCATCCTATTTTGGCAATAGAAGAGATAAAGCTTTGATATATTTCCAGAGACTTTATGAGAGATATCCTAAAGATGACTGGATAATTTCCTTTTTAGCATACTTATATTTTGAAAAAGAGAATATAAAAGAGGCAGAAGGATTAATAGAAGAGGGTTTAAAGATAAATAAAGATAATGAAATGTTGCATGCTCTTAGATGTGTTATATATTATAAAAAAGGTAATTATATTCTAGCTTTAAGGGAGTATTTTATTACTCTAAGTATTCTTCAAAAAAAAGGATATAAAGAAATTTGGGAATTATTAAGGGGATTGGTTAACCAGTAAATTGACATCTCAGTTCTTTTTTCTTAACATTATCTTAAGATATGTCATTAGAAACTGTAGGCATATATAAATATTATGGTAAAAGATGTGTTGTTAAGAATGTGTCATTGCAGGTAGAACCTGGAATGGTTGTAGGTTTATTAGGTCCTAATGGTGCAGGAAAAACTACAACCTTTTATACTATCATGGGAGAAGTTTTTGCTGATGAGGGTAGAGTTCTTTTAGAGGGCAAAGATATTACATATCTTTCTATGCCTAAAAGGGCAAAAATGGGATTAGGATATTTAGCTCAAGATCCTACAATATTTAGAAAATTATCTGTAGAAGATAATATTAGATTAGTATTAGAATTAACAAATTTGACCCCTAGAGAGCAAAAAATGAAACTAGATGAACTCATTGAAGAATTTCACTTGCAAGAAGTTAGAAAAAATTATGGATATAGTTTATCAGGAGGAGAAAGAAGAAGAGTAGAGATTGCGAGAGTTTTAGCTCTTTCCCCTAAATATATTCTTCTTGATGAGCCTTTTGCAGGTGTTGATCCCTTAACGGTTCAGAATCTTCAAGAAACAATACATTATTTGAAGAATAAAAATTTAGGAATTTTAATAACTGATCATAACGTGAGAGATACCTTAGCTATAACTGATTATGCATATATTATCTATTCTGGAGAAATACTTATTTCTGGAACTCCTCAGGAGATTGTGAATAATGATTTGGCAAGAAAATTCTTCTTAGGTGAGAGGTTTAATATTTAATGTCTGGATTTTTCTTAATTTTAATACTTCTTATTTTAAGTGGAGTCATAGCTTATTTAGGAGATTATGTAGGAAGAAAAGTAGGTAAAAAGAAATTAACTCTTTTTAACCTAAGACCTAAATATACATCTCGTCTAATAAGTGTTTTTACAGGAATATTAATTATGCTTTTTACTCTATTAATTCTTTCTTTATCTTCTGAAAATGTGAGAACTGCGATTTTTGGATTAGATAGATTAAAAAAACAGTTAAGTTCTTTACAGGTTGCTGTAAGCATAAAAAATGAAGAATTGAATAGTGTTATTCAGAAGCTTTCTGAGAGAACAAAAGAAAAAGAATTGATAAGAGAAGACCTCGAGAAGTTTAGAAAGGAACTTGAAAAATTAGAGCTGGAAAGAAAAAGATTAAATGATGAGGTTTCTAGGCTTAATTTAGAAAAAAATAATCTTATTAAAGATAAAGAAAATCTTCAGAGAGCTTTATATGATATATCTAAAAGAGTATCGGTTTTAGAGAAAGAAAAAGAAAAATTAACTGAAGAAAAAAGAGGGTTAGTAGAAGAAATAGAATTCTTATCGAACACTATTAATCTAATTAGGAGCGAAGGAATAGTATTTAGAAGAGGAGAATTGATTTTAAATTGGGTAAGTAGAGGCAATCTATCAAAGAACGAAGCCATTAATGAAGCTAAAACATTGCTCCATATTTTAGAGCAAATTGCTTTAAATAGAGGTGCAGGATCCTCGAATGATAAGGGAATAGTATGGCTTCCAAAATCTGAGTGGGATAAATTAATAAACTCTCTTATGACCCCAGGTGAAAAACTCATTAGAATTATAGCAATGGTAAATACTTTTGAGAGAGAACCAGTATTAGTCAATTTGCAAATTCATCCTCATTATCTGGTTTTTCGTAAAAATGAGGTTATTCTAACGAGAGTCGTAGATGGAAGTGATACAAAAGATAAAATAGAAGCAAGACTTTTTGAAATATTATCCGATGTAAATAGAATAGCGCAACTTAGAGGAGTGTTACCAGATCCATTAACTAATACTGTGGGAGATGTTTCTTTGGAAGAGTTCTATGATATAGTTTATAAAATAAAAGAAAAAGGGAAAAAAGTTATATTAAGTGTGATAGCAACTGAAGATACATATAATAGTGGCCCTTTAAAAATAAGATTTGAATTGTAGGAGGTTTTAACATGGAAGAGAAAAAATTTGTAGAAAGTATTACTTCTCAAAAAGAAGATTTTTCTCGTTGGTATACTGATGTAATTCTAAAAGCAAAACTTGCAGATTATGCTCCTATCAAAGGATGTATGGTTATTAGACCCTATGGATATGCTCTATGGGAAAATATTCAAAAAGTCTTGGATGAGAAAATAAAAAAAACAGGACATGAAAATGCATATTTCCCCCTTTTTATTCCTAAAAGTTTTTTGGAAAAAGAAGCAGAACATGTAGAAGGATTCTCTCCACAAGTTGCGTGGGTAACTAGGGGAGGAGATGAAGACTTAGTAGAACCCTTAGCGGTAAGACCCACTTCAGAATCAATAATATGTAGCATGTTTTCTAAATGGATTCAATCTTGGAGAGATCTTCCCTTACTTATAAACCAATGGGCAAACGTGGTAAGATGGGAAAAAGAAACAAGACTTTTTCTCAGAACTACTGAGTTTTTATGGCAAGAAGGACATACTGCCCATAGAACTCAAGAAGAGGCGGAGGAAGAAGCTATAAAGATGTTAAATGTATATAAGGAATTTTTTGAGAAAGATTTGTCTATACCAGTTATAGCGGGAGTAAAAACAGAAAACGAAAAATTTGCAGGTGCCTTGAGAACATACTCTGTTGAGGTATTACTTTCTGATGGAAGAGCGCTTCAAGCGGGAACCTCACATAATCTTGGGCAACATTTTGCTAAGGCTTTTAATATAACCTTTCAAGATATCGATGGAGAGAGAAAATATGTATGGCAAACTAGTTGGGGTGTTTCTACGAGAGTTATAGGGGCTCTTATAATGACTCATGGAGATGATTTTGGCCTTGTTTTACCCCCTCGAGTGGCTCCATATCAAATAGTTATAATTCCCATATGGAAAGAGGAAAAGGACAAAGAAAAAGTATATGAATATGTAGATGATATTGTATTAGTATTAAAGGAACATTTTAGAGTCTTTGTAGATAAAGATGAAGAACACACTCCTGGATGGAAATTTAATGAATGGGAATTAAAAGGTGTACCTATAAGAATTGAGATTGGACCGAGGGAGGTGGAAAGAGAAGAAATTTTCGTTGTAAGAAGAGATCTGAGAGTTAAAATTACTTATAAAAAAATTAATATGGTTTCTGATTTAAAAAGTTTATTAGAAGATATTCAAAAAACTATGTTTGATAAGGCGTTAAAATTTAGAAACGAAAACACCTATGAAGTGAAATCTTTTGAGGAGTTTAAAAAAATAATTGATGAAAGAAGAGGTTTTATAAAAGCAAGTTGGTGTGGAGATGGACATTGTGAACTAAAAATAAAAGAGTTAACTTCTGCTACTATTAGGAATCTTCCCTTCGATTGGGAAGAAGAAAAAGGTAATTGTATCCTTTGTGGAAATTCTACAAACATAAAAGCATTGTTCGCAAAAGCATATTAATTTAAAAAATGGAAAGAATACAAATATATATAGAAAGAATCGATAAAAGTTTGCCTCTTCCCTCCTATTTTACAGAAGGAGCATGTGCCCTTGATCTTTTCTCGAGAGAAGATTTTATTCTTCCTCCTTTTAATGAGATAAATGGGGGAAAATTAATACCTACAGGAATAAAAATTGCCCTTCCTGAAGGTTTGCTCGGGTTAGTTCTTCCTAGAAGTGGGCTCTCAGCAAAGGAGGGAATAACTATACTTAATACTCCAGGTTTAATTGATAGTGATTATAGAGGAGAAATTCTTGTAAATCTCATTAATTTTTCAAGCAAGACCTTTTTCGGCAAAAAGGGTATGAGGATTGCTCAACTTCTGATTCTTTCTTTTCAGAGAATTGAATGGAAAGAAGTAAACTCTCTACCTCCAAGTAAGAGAGGAGAAAAAGGATTTGGAAGTACTGGGATTTGATGTTAATGAAATTGTTTTTTTCTAAAAAATTTAAAATAAAGGGAGGTTAAGAGTATAAAATGAAACAGTATACAACTGAAGATTTAAGAAATATTGGACTATTTGGACATGGTAGTTCTGGAAAAACCACATTATCAGAAGCTATACTTTATTCTGCAAAAGTTATTGATCGTATGGGAAAGGTAGAAAATGGAAATACAGTCTCAGATTTTGAACCTGAAGAGATAAAAAGAGGGATTTCTCTTAATCTATCTCTGCTTCCTTTGGAGTGGAAGGGAAAGAAAATAAATCTTGTAGATACTCCAGGATATGCAGATTTTATTGGGGAAGTAATAAGTGCTTTTTTGGCTGTGGATTCTGTTATTCTAGTGATAGATGCTATTTCAGGTATTCAAGTTCAGCATGAAAAAATATGGGGTATGGCTCAGGAAATCGGTCTTCCAACTGCATTTATTATTAATAAGTTAGATAGAGAAAATTCTGATTTTTTTGAAGTTTTAAAAACATTAAGGGAAAGATTTGGGAATAAAGTTCTTCCTGTTTTTATTCCTGTAGGAAAGGAAGCAAACTTTCAAGGGGTTATAGATCTTTTAAATAAAAAAGCTTATATATATCCTGATGAAAAAGGAGACCCAAAGGAGACAGATATTCCCTCGGAATTAAATTCCCTTGTTGAAAAATGGAGGCAAAATTTAATTGAAAACGTAATTGAATCTGACGAGGAATTGCTTCAAAAATACCTAGAGGGTGAAGAAATTGAAGGTAGTATAATAGTTAAAACTTTAAAAAAAGTCTTTTTAGATAGAGAAATTTTTCCAGTATTTGGAGTCTCTTCTCTCAAAAATATAGGAGTTTCAAAATTCTTAGATTCTGTTATAGAATTCTTTCCTAATCCTAAAGAAAGAAAGTCCATTAAAGTAGAGGATGTAAAGACTAGTGAAGAAAAAGATATAAAAATTGGAGAGAATAATCACACTTTAGTTTTTGTATTTAAGACCTCTGCAGATCCATTTGTGGGAAAGTTAAATTATCTTAGGATCTTATCAGGGAATTTAAGACCTGATTCTAATTTATATAATGTGAATAAAGATGTTCAGGAGAAGATTGCCCAAATATATTATCAAAGAGGAAAGAATCAAGAACAGGCTATAGAAGTAGTTGCTGGAGATCTTTGTGTTGTTTCTAAGCTTAAAGAGACATCAACTAACGATACCCTTGCAGATAAAGATTATCTTTTGAAAATAAAACCTTTAGAATTTCCAGAGCCTGTATTTTCTGTTTCTGTTATACCAAAGACAAGAGCAGATGAGGATAGAATGAGTTCTGCTCTTTCACGAATTGTAGAAGAAGATCCCACTATAAGGGTTCAAAGAAATTTTGAAACCAATGAAACTTTAATATATGGATTAGGAGATTCTCACTTAGAAGTAGTGGTGGAAAGAATGCAAAGAAAATTTGGGGTTAATGTTACTTTAGGGACTCCACAAGTTGCATACAGGGAGACTATAAGAACATCTGTAAAAGCTGAAGGAAAAGTGAAAAAGCAAACAGGTGGAAGAGGGCAATATGGTCATGTATGGCTGGAACTTGAACCTTTACCTCGAGGTGCAGGTTTTGAATTTGTCGATAAAATTGTAGGTGGAGTTGTTCCTAAAAATTACATACCTGCTGTAGAAAAGGGAGTTAGAGAAACAATGGAAAAAGGAATATTGGCAGGGTATCCTATAGTAGACGTTAAAGTAACTTTATTTGACGGATCTTATCATGAAGTAGATTCTTCAGATATGGCATTCAAAGTTGCAGCTGCAAAAGCTTTTAAAAAAGGATTTATGGAGGCAAAGCCTGTTTTGTTGGAACCCATCATGCTTGTAGAGGTTACAGCTCCCGATAATTATACTGGAGATATAATAAGTGATCTAAATGGTAGAAGAGGCAAGGTATTACAAATTGACTCTATAGGAAAATTACAAACTATTAAAGCACTAGTTCCTCTTGCAGAAATGTTGAGATATTCTTCTACTTTAAAATCTATAACTCAAGGAAGAGGATCTTATACTATGAAGTTTTCTCACTACGAAGAAGTACCTACCAAAATTCAGGAAGAGATTATTGCGAAAGCCAAACCTAAATTAGAAGAAGAGGAAGAATGAGTATAAAATTTGAGGTAGGGGATATTATAGAACTTCCTAAACCTCATCCTTGTGGTGGAAAAAAGTGGATAGTTTTATTTGTTGGTGTGGATATTAAGTTAAAATGTGAAAAATGTGGTCATATTGTAATGATTCCAAGAATTAGAATAAAATTCAAGGCTAAAAAGGTGGGGAAAATTGAAGTTGAATCAGAATTATAGAAGAATTGTAATAAAAATAGGGACCTCAAGTTTAATAGATTCTTTGGGGTCCCTTTCCCAAGAGAAACTTCTTAGAATTGTAGAACAGTGTGTTAAGTTAAGACGTTTAAATAAAGAAGTTATTTTGGTATCTTCAGGAGCTATAGCGTCAGGAAGAGAAGTTTTAAAAAGTTTAGCAAATAGAAAAGATCTTCCTGCAAAACAAGCTTTAGCTGCAGTAGGTCAAATTCGATTGATGCAATACTATTCTAATCTTTTCTCTCTTTTTAAGCAACCTGTAGCTCAAATTCTTCTAACTGCAGAGGATCTTAATGATAGGAAAAGGTTTCTAAATATTTCCTATACTTTTGAAACTCTTCTAAAGGAAGGAGTAATACCTATTGTCAATGAAAATGATACTGTAGCAGTAGATGAGATAAAAATTGGAGATAATGATACTCTTTCCGCAAAAGTTGCCTGTGCTGTTAATTCAGATCTTTTAATAATCTTATCCGATGTAGACGGAGTATATACTAAAGATCCCCATTTGGATCCCAATGCAGAACTTATTTCAGAGATATATGAAATTGATGAAACTATTGAAAAAAGTGCAGGTCCTGGGAAGGGAACAGGTGGAATGAGTACGAAAATATCTTCTGCGAAGATTGTAATGGAAGCAGGAATACCTATGGTTTTGGCAAATTCAGAAGAAAATGATGTAATTATAAGAATAATAAATGGAGAAAGAATAGGAACATATTTTGTTCCTAAAAAAGAATATAGAAAAAAGAGAAAACATTGGCTTCTTTTTATTACAAAACCAGAAGGGAAGATATATATTGATGAAGGAGCTGTGGAAGCTATTCTTAAGAAAGGTAAAAGTTTATTGCCTGTAGGAATAAAAAAGGTAGAAGGAAATTTTTTAAATGGGGATGTTGTATCAATCTGTGATATGAAGGGAAAAGAAATTGCAAGGGGTATTTCTAATTATAGTAGTTCTGAACTTACCAGAATTATTGGAAAGACAAGAGAAGAAATTATTGAATTAACTGATTTTGTCTATGAAGAAGCAATTCATAGGGATAATTTAGTTACAAGAGACGAGAAAGAATAGATTAATATTTGAATTGTAAACTGTCTAAATATATTTTTCCTTCAATGCTTTCAGAATTTATAAATACTAGATATATAGAATGAAGACTAAGAGGATAAACAGGCTCAAAATTCCATGAAGGAAGTAAGGATTTTAGTTCTTTGAGATCTTTTTCAATGGTTTTCCAATCGTCATCCCAATTTATACCTTTATATGGAGTTAGATCTAAAACATAGGGTTTTCCAGTACTATCATAAAATAAAGCTCTTAGCCATCCCTTTTTATTGTCTCCCAGTACCTTTAAAGATATTTTTGATATTTTAATGGGTAAAGGAATATTCAGTTCTAAGTATATAAAAGAATCTCCTTTAAGAGTTTTGTAAGATAGTTCAAGAGATGAAGATCCATCATAGAATTTATTTCTAGTTATAGTATAAGTAGTGTATAGATGATCAAAATTCTTTCCTGTTATTTTCCAGTTTTTATCTCTTTCAAAGTCCTCGTTTAAGAATTTAGGATATACTATGATTTTTCTTTTTACATTTATATCTCCAAAACCTATAATTAATTCTCCTTCTCCCCATTCTAAGGCTTCTATTTCCATAGTTTCTTTGTTAATACTTATAATAGATGGAGTTATAGTCCAAGATAAATTAGATAGAGGTATTTCAAGTTTATGAAAATTTTCATCTTGTAAGAGTAAAGATATTTTTTTTCTTTCTCCCTTTTGAAGATACAGAGGATCCTCTAAGGGAAATAGGGTAAGATATTTTGGGGTACCTACAGGTAAAATGTTTTTTAGAATTAATGCGGATGCAATTTCTCTATCTGTATTTATAATAGGATTTTCCCAAAGAACCATATTACTAGAGCTACCACCATCTAAGTTTAATGCATTTTCTATTCCCATATTCTTCAATAACTCTGCTGCTTCTTTTAAACTTAATCCTGTACTATTTTCTTTTCTTCCCTCAAAAAAGAAAAAATAAATCATATCTTGTTTTGTTCCTACTATCGTTCTTGGATGTTTTCCTTCTATAATATTACTATCCAAGGGAATTTCATTAGTTTTTCCTAATACTATAGCCCCATCCTTTAAAAGAATGGGTCCTCCCCCAATAGCTTCTTTAACAGGAATAGTAGGTTTTGATTCTACAATTATTTCTAAGTCTTTTCCGATACTGAAATATGGAAGATATTTTAAAGCCAAACCTCCAAGGGAGAGAACACATCCATTTTCTGGAATAATAGAACTTGAAACACCATATTCTATATTTGTTACTCTTCCAGTAATTTTTCCATGAAAGGGAAGCTTGTCATTTAATTCAATAATTATATTTACACCAGCAAAAGAGTTCTTTTGAATATTAGAAGATTTAGCAAACCATTTAGTAAAGAGAACTGCATCATTACCGCCCCTTGGAGTATTGAGATTATTGACAATAATTAATTTGTCATCTATTTTGATTCTTATAGAAGTTTCAAAAATGTCTATTACCGCTCTATTATCATATGTAATTGCAAAAGCTCCCCTTCTAATTGGTAACTTTATTAATTCTCCATTACTTACAAAAATTCCAATAGGTTCTCCTGTATCAAGATTAAAGAAGTTTCCATTTATTGCAAGATCTGCAGAATATCTTCTTGCAATATCACTTAATTTTTCTCTTCCTAATACTTGGTTTTGGGCTAAAATACTTACTAAATCAATATTAGGATTAGGAAACTCTATAGTAGCAATATGATAAACTAAAGATTTCTGTTCTATTTTTCTATAAAATACCTTTGGTGCAATAATTATCTCTTGAGAAAAACCCAAGTTATATATATGAAATAAAATTAAAAAAAGACTTATAATTTTCTTCATTTTTTCTTTTTTTCTTGTGTTTTTAAATGAGCTATATATAATCTTGCTCTTACCTCTAAGGAAGCAGTTTCAAGCATAGAAGGAGAGGGTTTGCTTTTCCATTCGTTTATTATCTTTTCTTCTATGCTCTCATACCAATCTTGAGTTTCTTTAGAAGTTTTTAAAAATGACAGATAATTACTTATTAGTTCTTTAATATTTTTCCACCTTCTTAGAATAAGCTCTACAAAAAACAATAGTATTATAACTAGCAATATTGGAAGGGTCAAATCTTTAGGTTTAGTAGAAAGAAATTCCCAAGGTCTAAATACTTCTTTTGGCTCTTTTAAAATTTTACCATTAGTAGTAGAGGTTAAAAGATGTGCTAATTTTTCATTAAAGGGTTTAGGAAGAAACTCAGGAGTATTTGGAGAAAACCAAGATAATTTGGCAATAATTTTATCTTTTTCCCATAAAGTTATCTGATATTTCCCTAGAGTTTTTAGAGAAAATTTTCCTTGGTAAAAACCAGGCCCTTTTTGTTCTAACTCTCCTTCATACTCTCTGCCCATAGGGTCAGTTATTAGATATTTTATGTTCAAAAAGTTTTTATAATTACCATAAGAATCCGCGGATCTCAAGTTTATAATTCCCTCTTCTCCTTGTTGAGTAATACTTACCTGAATGTTGGGAATAAAATGGGGAATAGAATTCCTTAATAGTTCACTCCAAAATCTTCCTAAATCTTTCCATTTCAACCACTCTTCTCCCCAATAAGATTTTAAAGCAGAGGTAAAGACAAAGACTTGTCCTAGTCCAAATTGGCCAAAGGCAAGAATTGGGTCTCCCATTGGAGAACTCAATAGAACAGGATAAGGATATTTTGAGGACGTGAGAACGTATCCAGATAAAGATGGAAATTCTTTTATTGCTGTAAATTCTTCTCTTTCTAATTTAGGGATAAATTTCTTTTCAATTATATTAGGACGGAGAAGAGCCTTTGTTTCAGAAAGAAGAAGTTGGGGAAGAGTTTTTAAATCCCATGTATGATAATATCGTCCATTTCCCCATTGGGCTATATCTCGAAGAAGAGAATAATTAGCATCCTCGCCAATACCAATAGTTGATATGGTAATCTTATTTTTAGAAAGCCATTTTGTAATTCCATAGAAATCTCCCCCTTCTGTTTGTCCATCGGTAATAGCAATTATATGCTTGTTTTTGAAGGGTAATTTTATTAATTCTTCTCCTGCTGCTTTTAAAGGAGGATATAAAGAAGTTCCCCCTCCTGCCTCAATTCTTGAAATCAATTCCGAGACTTTTTCCTTATCCTTTAAAGGCTGTAATGGAACAACCCATTGGTAAGCATGATCAAAGGCAATAAGTCCGAAATAATCTTCTTCATTCAAAAAGTCTACAACTAAATGGGCGGATTCCTTTGCTAATTCTATTTTAGGTTCTCCTCCACTTAATGCTCCCATACTACCTGAAGCATCTATAACTAAAACTAAAGATACATTAGATCTTTTAAGAAACTGCTCAGGCCTTAAAGTTACAGGCAGAATATCTTCAAGGGGAGTTTGTTGATAATCTCCAGCAGAAAGACTCCTATCTCCTCCAAGAATTAAGAGAGTTCCTCCCTTTTCTAGGACGAAATTTTTTATGAGATTTATCTTAGTCCATGAAAGACTTTTTATTGGTATATTATCTAAGATTAAAACTTGATATTCCAGAAGTTTATTATCTAAGGAAGAATAAGGGTAATAATCATAGGAAAGATCCCAACCTTGAGCTTTAAGGGCTAAACCAAATATTGGTTGAAAATCCTCTCCTGCTAGATAGAGAATTTTAGGTTTTCCCTGTACATATACAAAATTTGTTCCTTTGTTGTTTTCTAAATATGTATCATGGGGGGAAGAGATTTGAACATTTATACTATTAAGTCCAGGATTATTTGCTTTTAAATCAAAAGAATAGAAGTTATCTTCATTTAAATTGTTAAGCATATATTTATAGGTTTTATTCTCCCAAGTTAATTCTAAGATTACTTCCTTAATTCCATAGCTTTTTATATAAACTTCTACAGAAAAATATTGTCCTTGATGTACGATACTAGGAGCTTGTATTTTCATTAAAGCAACTTCATTAAATCCTTTTACCTTTAAAGGATATATATCTATTTGAACTTTTTCTTCTTTTAATTTACTTAACATTTTTTCAGTATTTCCTACATTTTCTTGAAGATCGCTTATTAAGACAATTCTTAAAGGATCCTTCATTTCCCTGAGAGATAGTGCTGAAGAAATTGCAGATTCTATGTTTGTAAAATATGGTATTTCTATTCCTGAAATTTTATCAATATTTACTCTTTCTTTTAAACTTTCTTCAATATTCACATCTCCTGCGAAAGAAATTATTCCTACTTTGTCTTGAGGTTTCTTGAATTTTAAAGAAGAATCAATAAACTGAATGGCTTCTTCCTTTTCTTTTGATGAGATACTTAAAGACTGATCTAATAAAAAGATAACATTTATTTGAGAATATGGGGCAAAGAATTGAAGACCAGAGAGAGATAAAATAAGAAGTAGTAATTGAATATTTCTTAAAAAAGCTTTCTTTATCGAGAATTTTTTGGCGAGTAAAATTAAAAATATAATTAAAATTAAAAAATATGGCCTCTCGAAACCTATCACTTAAATTTTAGACCTCCTAGGAATATGATTATTTCAATTAAAAAAATAAAAAAGCAGAGAAATAAAAGATACGGAGTTAAAGACAGATTTATGAGACCTTTTTCTTTAATTTCAGTTTTTATATTATTATTCAACATAAACTTTGGTTTTATGTCTGATTCTTCTCTCGAAAACATGTTTACAGTAAATACTCTTTCTTTATTTCTGCTTTTAATTATATAAAATCCTAAGTCAAAAGTGTTATTGAACTCAATTATACCTATCTTATTTTCGTGTTCCCTTTCTTCTTTTGGGGTTTTAATAGTGTATATAGGACTACCATCTCTGATTAACACTGTTTCCCCAGCTGATATTTTAAAATTATAGGATAAAGCTTGTTTTATTATATTGTAGATGAAGATAGGAAAAGAATCATAAAGATACCAGTCAGTATCTAGTATTGAAAAAGGTAATATTACTGAGAAAATATCTTTTTTTTCATATATGAATCCAATTGGTCCCTTTTCACAATATAATAAAGGCTTAAAGTCTGAAGATTTTAGAATTAGTGAAGAAAATATATTTACATTTAAAGGATAGATAAGATTCATTATAGGAACGTCTTCCCAACTTATGATTTTTGTTTTTGTTATTTTACCTGTAACTTCAAAATCAAAATTTTTGGGGGCAGAACCGATAAAAAGATAATTTCCTGCAGGAACATATTCGGGAATTAGTCTATCAAATACTATAAAATCATAATCAAGAAAATCTTCCTGGGTAATATATCTTTTTATATCTATATAGGTATTAGGAATTGCTCTCAATGCCTTTTCTAAAAAGGGATTTCCTGGAGATACCAATAGAATTTTAAATTTAAATACAGGTAGAAATAGATAAGCATTATTATCCTCTTCTAATTGATCTTTAAGTCTTAACTTTATTAACAACTTTTGGCTAATATAAGGAACTTCAAAAATTAAGTTCTTTATCTCTTTAGGTTTAATAATTATTTTGGTTGTGGTCCATAGCTTATTGTCATTCCATATTTCCAATGGAAATTCCTTTAAATTTTCAGAAAAATTTGATATTTCGACAAAGAGTTCTGCAATTTTATTATTTTTAGGAATAATCTCTGCTCTTGTTATTCCTACATTATTTCCATCCTTTCCTATAATATGAACGTAATAATTATTTATTGAATTAGAAGGAAATGAAAATTTTGCATTACCATCAGAAAATATATGTATTTCTTTTGGGGTATTTGGAAGCAATGATTCACATAGTTCAATAGCGGATTCTATATTATTTCTTGTATACAATACCCTTAAGGCTTTTATATTTTTTTCAATCAGGTTATGTCTTATAGTAAAAGAAGAAACAATTTCTGGTTTCTTACCTATAATTATTAAGGCAACAGGTCTCCAGAATGGAATTTTCTTTAGAATTTTTAGTGCTTCAATTTTAACGTTTTCAAATCGAGAGGGGAGGATATCTCTAGAAGCTAAACTTGCAGAACAGTCTATTACTAAAATTACAGGTGAATTTATATCTCCTTTAAATATTATCTGAGGCTGAGCTAAAGAGAGAACTAGAAGGATAAGAGCTAAAATTTGAAGATAAAGAAGAATATTCTTAGGAAGCTTTTTAAACCACTTGCCTGTGGGATTTTCTTTAAATATTTTTTCCCATAGTATCAAAGAGGAAATAGTAACTGTAATTCTCCTTGGTCTTATAAGATGAAGAATAATGATTATGGAAACTAATGACAATAGCCATAGAAAATGAGGATTTGTAAAATTTATACTCATGTAAGCCATCCTCTTGATCTTAAATACTTTAGAAGAAGATCCTCTACGGGGAGAGAAGTTACTGTTCTTAAATACTCAATTCCATAATTTGATGTAAATTCCTCTAATTCTTTAAGAAATTTATCTAATTCTCGTTTATAGATTTCTATAAGATTTTCATCTACCAATACTTCTCTTTTTTCGTTAGTTTCACAATCTACTAATAATAAATCTCCTTTAAGTGGAGGATTTATCTCCTCTTCTCCTAAAATTTGAATAGCATAAATAGAAAATTTTTTATATTTTGCCAATGAAAGTCCTTCTTTATAACCTGTAGGAGAAAGGAAATCAGAGATAACTATTAATACCCCTTTTCTTTTTTGCCAACTCAAGTACTGTTTTAATACATTATTTATATCGGTAATACCACTAGGTTTTATAATTTTTAATACTCGAAATAGATTAAAAATGCTCTCTTTCTTTCTTTCTAATGATACAAGATTATTTATACTTTCTTGAAAGGAAGCAAATCTTATTTTTTCCCATGAAGAAAGGCCTAAATATGCAAAAGCTAAGGCTAATTCTTTTCCATATAATAATTTTGAGGGTTTTCCAAATTTCATAGATAAAGAAGAATCTAAGAGAATATGTATATCTAAATCTTCTTCTTCTTCAAAAAGTTTTATAAGAAATTTTTCTAATCTTGCGTAAATGTTCCAATCTATGTATCTTAGTTCATCTCCTATTTGGTAATTTCTATAATCTGCAAATTCGCTTCCTCTACCTACTTTTGGACTTTTTCTTTCACCAAAAGTTCCTGTGATTTTAATTTTTTTAGCAAAAAGTCTTAATTTTTCTAACTTTTCTATTAGAGATAAATCTAATTCTTCTTTCATCTTTCTATTTCAGGAATTTCTTCCAAAATTTCTCTTAAAATCTTTTCTACTGTAATACCCTCCGCCTCCCCCTCAAAGCTTAATATAATTCTATGCCTTAAGGCAGGAATTACAACTTTTTTAATATCTTTAAAACTTACATTACTCCTTCCTTCCCATAAAGCTAAAGCTTTTGCCCCTAATATTATTGCTTGAGCTCCACGTGGACTAGAGCCATATTTCACATATTTTTTAACTATTTGAGGAGATATTTCACTTTCAGGTTGAGTTGCAAGAACAATCCTTATAGCGTAGTCTTTGACCACATGAGAGATGGGAACCATTCTAACCATTTTTTTTAGTTCTTCAATTATAATATCATTAGCGACCTTATTTACCCGTGGCATTTCTATGTTGGTGGTTCTATCTATAATTTCTAAAAGCTCTTCTCTTCTAGGATAACTAAGTTCTAATTTAAAAAAGAATCTATCCATCTGAGCCTCAGGTAGAGGATAGGTTCCTTCCATTTCAATAGGGTTTTGAGTTGCTAATACAAAAAAGGGTTTCGGTAATGGATATACTCTTCCACCACTTGTTACATTTCCTTCTTGCATTGCTTCTAATAGTGCAGATTGAGTTTTGGGAGTTGCTCTATTTATCTCATCAGCTAATAAAATATTTGTGAATATAGGACCCTCTTGAAATTTGAATTGTTTTTGTTCCTTTTCATCAGTAATTATAATATTAGTACCTGTAATATCTGCAGGCATTAAGTCGGGTGTAAATTGTATTCTTGAAAATTTTAAATCTAAGACTTCACTTAAAGTTTTTACCATTAATGTTTTTCCTAAGCCTGGAACTCCTTCTAAAAGAACATGTCCTCCACAAAGTAAAGCAATTACTACATAAGTTATTATTTCTTGATATCCAACAATAATTTTATTTATTTCTTCTTGAATATTGTGAGTAATAGTTGCAAAATCCTCTAAAGTTAATTTCAAGACTAGTTCCCTCCTTCATTCTGAGAAATAAGATTTAATTATTTCTTGTAAGTCTTGGGGAATAATCCTAGGATAAGTGGCATACTCTCCTCTATTGGTCACAGATGGATTTATGGGAGTAATACTCTTATTTTTATCTTCTTTTAGAGAGGGAGCCTCAAAAAGATAAATTTTCTTTTTTGATTCATCCATTCCTTGAGAAGGAACATATATTTTCTCTGTTTCGACATTGAGACGGGGTGTAGGTTTTGAGCCAAGTTTTTCTTTTCTTTCCTCTATTCCTGGAAGAGATCCTCTTGATTCTTGGTTTTTTTCAGACTTATTGTACGAAGAATTAATATTTAAATCTTTAATTCCTTCTTCTTTTATTAAACCTTCTCCAGTTTCTTTATTTTCCATTCCTAAATTTTCTTGAAACTCTTTATTAGTAGTTTCGTTTAAAAAAGCACTCTTCTGATTTGCATAACTTTGAACTACTCCTTCCTGCTTTTTATTTTCTTCTTTAGTTTCAGAAGATATGTTTTTCTCAGAAGAAGTAATTCTTTTTTGTAAAAATTCTTCTATAACTTTTTCCTCTTCAAAGTTCCATTCTGATAGAAGTTTTTCTAAAATTTTATCTTCTCTCTTTTCTGCTACAGATTTTTCTTTTTCTCTTTCTTCTTCTGTGAGTTTTTCACCTTGTATATTCTTAGAGACCTGTATTTTAGAAGGAATATCTTCTTTCTCAGTATTGACTATGTTTTTGGGGATAGAATTATAGAAATTCATTAGATTTAAGATTATAAGGATAATCATTAAGATTGTAAGAATTAATAGAAATTTAGAGGGCTTCCATTTATAAGAGTTTCTTAAAGACTTACTGGAAAGTCTATTCTCAATGTCCGAGACAAGTCTTTCTATTAGCCCATAAGGTTCATTATATTCTCTATATTCCCAAAAAGTGATAAGCCTTTCCTCTAGATTAAAATATATGTCTGAATTTAATATAACTTTTTCGAAGTTAGGTCTTTTTCTTAAGTATTTATACAAAAAATAAGAAAGAATAAAAGCTAAGATTGAAATATAAGGATTACTTAAATTAATATAGTTCAGAAATAAAGTTGTATTTATAGAGAAAACCATAGAGATCAAGAAGCCTTCAAATAAATAGAAATAATTTACCTTTTTCCACAGTTCATTTATTTCTTGAAGAATTTTCATTATTTTTCCTCCATGATTTCAACTTTAGCTGAGAAATAAATAATAAAAGAAAAGAAAAAAATGAATAACTGAGGAGTACTATTAAGAAATGAGAAAGTTCAAAGGTTATATTTAAAGTAAGAAAATGCTGTGCCATTCCTGCCCAAAAGATATTATTTAAAGGAAGATAAGGACTAAGGAAAGGTATTAGAAAAGGAAGAAAGAGGAATAGTAAGTAACTTAACCAATGGGCAGTCCAATTTAATGTAGGATTATATATTGTAGACCATAAAATTCCTAGACTTATAAATATAAAGGAATCTAACAAAGTCAGAAATATAAAATAATGAAATCTAATTTCGAAAGGTGAAGACGCATAGTTTGCCAAAATATTAATGGGAAGAAATAGAAGCAATAAGATGAATATGTAAAAAAACACGCTTAGAAATTTACCTAAAATTATATTCCAGATTTTTTCAGGACCATATTTTACTAAATCAAAGATTTTAAATTCTCTTTCCGCTAGTAGATTTCCAGAAGCTATCAAAGATGAGAGGTAAAAGATAATTAAAGCTTGAATAACAAAATTAACAAGGGAGAGGTTAGCTATACTGAAAGTTTTTAAATTTAATATGGAATCTGGCCAAAAAACTACAAGGAGTAGTGTTAAAAATAGAAATATAGTTATTTCTATTTTAATATATCTTTTACTTTTTAATCTTAATTCTAATTCCTTTATCCACCATATAATCATTAACTATCCCTCTCCTACGAGAGGGGGAAAATAAATATATTCTCAGTTCTTAAGTTATATTTGACCTTATCGATATCTAATTTTACAAGAGACTCTTCAATTTTTCCCCAAAGAAAAATTTTTTTCTTTTTTATTATATCATTTTTAATCTTCCATTTAGAAATTATAGAGGGAAATAAACTTTCTCTCTCTGATCCTTCTAGTAGAATATTCCATGTTTTTGCTTTCCCTTTTTCTAAATCACCAAGGTAAAAATCTTTATTTTCGAAAGTAAAAACAAGATCTTTAATGTTATAATTTGAATTATTTTCTAATTTAATTTTTATGTCTTTATTTTTATGTTCATAGAATACTTTTATAGGAAAGATCAGAATAGATAAAACTTCAATATAACTTATTTTATTCTTTTCCATGGATAAAAATGCTTTTTGTTCTTCGATCCTTAGAGGTCCAATATTTCTCTGAGGTTGATAGAAAGGTTGATATAATTGTATCATATTAGGTTGAATTTGAAATATTAACTCTCTCTTATAAGGCGAGAAAAAGACAAGATGTGAATACAATTCTGCGATTTCTTTATCTGGCGTTAAATAAATTATTCCCTTTTCTCCTATTATTAAAGAATCTTGTCTAAATATAGAACCTATTAAGAAAGAAATAATAATTGTTAACAATAGAAGTATAGACATAGATAAAATTAAATATTTAAATTTTTTTATTAACTTTCTTAATAAATATAAAGAGATTAAATAAATACTAAGGAAGATTAAAATCTGAAACCTATTAGGATAAGAAAAAGATTGCATGTCTATTATTGAGAGATCAGGAGATTCTAGGAAAGAGGGAGGAAAGAATTGAACCTTTGAGGGCTCCAAATTAATTTGGGAAGAAAAATTTTTGATTTCTTCAATGAAGAAAGCTCTACCCTCAAATGCTCTAAATAACCTCAAAGCATTTTTCTTACTAGGGCTTAAGGTTTTCCAAAAATCATATTGAATAAAAATATAATCTGCAGAATCATAAGCTTTATAGTTTGTAGGAAGTTGTTTTTCATTTATTATATTGATAATTCGAGTTTTAGGAGGAAAAGAAAGAGGAATATTTCTTTCTTCTCCTAAAATGAGAACTAAGGGTAAAATTACTTTTTCTATGTTGAATTCTATTTTTTCGTTATATTTTAAATCACCATCCTTTGAAGTTGCTTTTATCTCTATGGGATATCTAAAGTCAAGAGGGGGAAGAAGAAGTTCAATAGTTCGTGTGGAAAGAGGAGGAATTTCAATACTCTGTTTATATATTGTTTTTGAGTTACCTGCAAATCTTAGTCCTTGGGTAAATATTACTTCTAAATCTAGATTTCTTTTTTCTCCGAGATTTTTAAAGTGGATAAATAAAGGACACCATTTATTTATTTTCCATTCGCCAGAAATTCCTAAAATACTTTTTACTTCTATTTCTCCAAAGCTCTTCGAGGAGAGAATTATTAAAAATATAACTAATATCAAAATAAATAAATAAAATTTTCTCATTTTTTCTAATTATAACCTTTATCTTGACACCTTGTATAGGTATTATATACTAATCAAACAATATAGAATTTCAAATTATTTGAGAGGAGGGATAATTTGTTAAAGAAACTGCCGTCGCTTATCAACTTTCCTCAGATGGAGGAAGAGATATTACAATTTTGGAAAAAGGAAGAGATCTTTAAGAAATCCTTAGAGGAAAGAAAAGGGAATCCTAGATTTAGTTTTTATGAAGGTCCTCCTACAGCTAACGGGAAGCCTCATGCAGGTCATGTTCTACCGAGAATTTATAAAGATTTTTTCCCTCGATATAAAACAATGTGTGGCTATTATGTTCCAAGAAAGGCCGGTTGGGATACTCATGGGCTTCCTGTGGAATTGGAAGTAGAAAAGGAGTTAGGAATAAATAGTAAACAAGAAATTGAAAGCTTTGGAATAGATAAATTTAATAAGTTCTGTAAAGAAAGTGTTTTTAGATATGAAAAGGAGTGGAGAAACTTTACTGAAAGAATTGGCTTCTGGATTGATATGGATAATCCTTATATCACTTTAAGTAATGAATATATCGAATCTGTTTGGTGGTTAATTAAAAAAATATGGGAAAAAGGTCTTTTATATAGAGGATATAAGATTGTCCCTTGGTGCCCAAGATGTGAAACTGCTTTGTCGGATCATGAGGTAGCTCAGGGATATGAAGAAGTAGAGGATCCTTCAGTATTTGTAAAATTTCCTCTTTTGGAGGAAGAGAATACTTATTTTTTAGCATGGACTACCACTCCCTGGACTTTAATATCTAATACTGCTTTAGCAGTAAATCCTAAAGAAGTGTATGCTAAGGTTTTATACAAAGGAGATTATTATATTCTTGCAGAGGAAAAGATAAAAGATTTATTTGATGAAGATAAATACGAAATCGTAGAGAAGTATAAAGGGGAAGATTTAGAAAGAAAAAAATATAAGCCATTATTTGAGTTTATACCTCCCGATAAACCATCTCATTATGTAGTTTTAGGAGATTTTGTAAGTTTGGAAGAGGGAACAGGAATTGTTCATATAGCTCCTGCTTTTGGACAAGAAGACTTTCAAGTAGGGAAATTGTATGATTTGCCATTGATTCAAGCAGTAGACCAAACAGGAAGGTTTGTATTTCAAGTAAAACCTTGGGCTGGTCTTTTTGTAAAGAAAGCAGATCCATTAATTATAGAAGATCTTAAAAATAGAAATTTAATATTTAAAGTTGGAACTTATATACATACTTATCCTTTTTGTTGGAGATGTGACTCACCCCTTTTATACTATGCTCGAGCTTCTTGGTATATAAAAACTACAGCAATGAAAGAAAATCTTCTCAAAAATAACGAAAAGATTAACTGGTATCCTGAATATATTAAACATGGAAGATTTGGAAATTGGCTTGCTAATAATGTAGATTGGGCATTAAGTAGAGAAAGATATTGGGGAACACCTTTACCTATCTGGATTTGTGATGATTGCGGATATGAATATTGTGTGGGAAGCTTCAAAGAATTAGGGATAGAAGATGAAAATTTCGACCCTCACAAGCCTTATATTGATAATATTACTATTAAATGTCCAAAATGTGGAGGGACAATGCATAGAGTTCCTGAAGTTATAGATTGTTGGTTTGACTCAGGAGCTATGCCCTATGCTCAATGGCATTATCCCTTTGAAAATGAGGAAGAATTTAAAAATTCCTTTCCTGCAGATTTTATATGCGAAGCTGTAGATCAAACTCGAGGGTGGTTTTACAGCTTATTAGCCATATCTACCCTAATATCTGATGAGCCAGCATATAAGAATGTTTTAGTAACGGAATTGGTTTTAGACGAAAAAGGAGAAAAGATGAGTAAACATAAGGGTAATGTCGTAGATCCTTGGGTTGTTCTTAATAAATATGGTGCAGATGCTCTTCGTTGGTATATATTTTCTGTAAGTCCACCCTGGATTCCATTAAGATTTTCTTCTGATGGAGTAAATGAATCCTTAAAGAAATTTCTTTTGACTCTCTGGAATACTGTTTCTTTCTTTTCTATTTATGGAGAAATAGATGGTTTTAATTTAAAAGAGCATTATGTTACTTTAGAGGAATTAGAAGATTCTTTAGATAAATGGATAATTTCTCGATTAAATTCTTTAATTAAAAAAGTAAGGGAAGAACTTGATAAATACAATGTAACTACCTCTGCAAGGGAAATTCAGAATTTTGTTATAGAAGATCTAAGTAATTGGTACATAAGATTAAATAGAAATCGCTTTTGGAAATCAGAAAAAGATAAAGATAAATGGTCTGCATATACTGTCGTTTACACTGTTATTAGAGAACTCACAAAACTTTTGGCTCCTTTTATTCCCTTTACTACAGAAAAAATCTATCAAGAAGTAGTAAGACCCTTAGAAGAATCATCTCCTATTAGTGTTCATCTTTGTTATTATCCTCAACACGAAGAAAAATTTATAAACGAAAAACTTGAAGAAGAGATGGAGTATATAAGAGAAATTGTAGCTCTAGGAAGAATGTTGAGAAATCAGGTAAACATTAAAATAAGGCAGCCTCTTTCAACTTTGTGGGTTAATTCTCCTACAAAGGATATTAAAGAATTAGCTAAGTATAAAGACTATGTATCTAAGGAACTTAATATTCAAGAGATTATCTTTGGAGAAATTCCTGAAGAAAAGAAAGAAGGTATAGTTTTTGCTGAGACTGACAATTTTGAATTAGCTTTAGATGTTAATTTAACTAAGGAACTTTTAGAAAAAGGAATTTTAAGAGAATTAGAACATAAAATTCAAATGCTTCGAAAAGAAGCAAAGCTGGATTATATTGATAGAATAGTTTTATATTATCAAGGTTCTGAAAAAATTAAAGATATCATAAGAAGAAACGAAAAAGAATTATCAGAAGAAATTTTAGCAGTCTCTATTAATGAAGGGGAAATTCCAGAACATATATTTAAGAAAAAGATAAATATTTATAACGAAGAAATTATTGTTGGATTTAGTAAGGTTTAAAAATTAAAAAGGAGGGAGTTTTCTTACTCCCTCCTAAATTTTTTTATTTAAAGAAGATTGGTAAGAAAACTAGTGAAATTACAGCCATAAGCTTAATTAAAATATTAATTGATGGTCCTGCTGTATCTTTAAAAGGATCTCCTACAGTATCTCCTACTACTGCAGACTTATGAGCATCAGATCCTTTTCCACCATATTTTCCATGCTCAATTAGTTTTTTGGCATTATCCCATGCTCCTCCAGCATTTGCCATAAATACTGCTAAAAGAACTCCAGAAAGCGTTGCCCCTACTAGCATTCCTCCTAAAGCCTCTTTTCCTAGAATAAAAGCCATTATAAATGGTGAACCGATCATAATAACACTTGGAAGAACCATTGCTCTTAATGCTCCTAGGGTGCTAATATCTACGCATTTTGCATAATCTGGGTCTGCTTTACCCTCTAATAATCCTTTAATTTCCCTAAATTGTCTTCGGACTTCTTCTACCATTTTTGTGGCTGCATTTCCTACCGCTCTAAGAGCTAAAGAAGCAAATAAAAATGGAAGCATAGCTCCTATAAGAGATCCTGCGATGACTTCTGCTTTTACTACATTTATTCCAGGAATTTTAGCCCACTCTGTAAAAGCTGCAAAAAGGGCAAGAGCAGTAAGGGCTGCAGAACCTATAGCAAAACCTTTACCCATAGCTGCTGTAGTATTCCCATATGCATCAAGAGAACTTGTAATTTCTCTTACCTTCTCTCCTTGATGGGCCATTTCTGCAATTCCGCTGGCATTATCTGCTACAGGACCATAAGCATCCACAGATAAGCTAATTCCAAGAGTTGCTAGCATTCCAACCCCAGCTAATGCAATTCCCCAAAGTCCCGCTGTCATATAGCTTAATACTATTCCAATTGCTAATATCAATACAGTTATAAAAGTACTTTCCATTCCTACTGCAATTCCTGATATAATATTTGTCGCGGATCCTGTGGTACTGGCATACGCGATATCCTCAATAGGTTTCTTGGATGTATAATATTCGCTAGTAAATCCAATTAAAATTCCTGCAACAAGTCCTATAAATGAAGCCCAAAAGGTTCCAAGATTATTAAGGTAGTATAATGAAAGTAGAAATGTTCCAATAGCAGTTAGAACTGCAGTCAATAAGGTTCCATTCATTAAAGCCTTTGAAGGATCGGAAGTCTTTTTTGTGGCAAGAATTTTCACGTATGCTATACCTATCATCGAAGCAAATAGGCCGACAGTTGCTACTAAGAAAGGATAGATCAAACCTTTTAAGTCTGCATAGGCAAAACCAAGTACTGCAGCTGCATGAATTGCTCCAACATAAGATTCATAAAGATCTGCCCCCATCCCAGCAATGTCTCCTACGTTGTCTCCTACGTTGTCTGCAATTACTGCAGGATTTCTAGGATCATCCTCTGGAATTCCTGCTTCAACTTTTCCAACAAGATCTGCACCCACATCTGCTGCTTTTGTATATATTCCTCCTCCTACACGAGCAAAAAGTGCAATAAAACTCGCTCCTAATGCATATCCACTAATAACTTCTAATTTTAGACGAGGATCAGGCATAAATCCGCTTAAAAGTAAATAAATTAAGCTACTTCCAAAAATTCCAAGACTTGCTTCGATCATTCCCATTACTGCTCCACCAGAAAAAGCAAGATCTAGAGCTTTTCCTGGTCCATATTTTGCTGCTGCATAGGTAGTTCTTCCGTTAGCACGGGTAGCAATTTTCATTCCCACATATCCAGAAGCCATAGAAAAAGTTGCACCGATAAGAAAAGCTAATCCAAGAAGAGGTTGAAGAACTACAGCCATTAAAATGGCAAAAGCTAATACAAAGATTGCTACGGTTTTAATTTCTCTGTTTAAAAAGGCATCTGCTCCTTGTTGGATAGCTCTCATAATTTTTTTGATTTCTTCGGGGCCTTCATCTTCTTTTAGAATTCCTCTTGCTATAAAATACGCGAAGATTAAACCAATAGCTCCTGAGAGGGGTACAATCCATAAGAGATTTTGCATCTTTTTACCTCCATTCTTTTAATTTTTTTTCTCTCTAAATTAATAAGAGGATTAACATAGTTATGTCAAGTTAAAGTTATTTTAAATAGATTCATTTAGTTGCTTTATTCTCTCAATGAAATTTTTTAAGATTTCTTGAGCTTCTATCAGAGATGAAGCCTCTGCATATATCTCAAATGCAGGTTCTTCAGGATGAGGAAGGATCAAAACCCATGCTTCTCCAAGAAATATTTTTATTCCATCAGTGTAATCTATAGATTTATCAATATTTTCTTCTATAATTTTTCTCATGATTTTGCCTTTATTTTCCATAGTACAATCTACTGTTCCTCTTACTTTATATAAATCAGGCAAACCTAAAAATAACTCATCTAAATTTAATTTTGTCTTTGCAATAAGTTCTAATGTTTTTATAAACCCAAAAATACCATCAAAGGATGGCTGAAATTCTGGATATATAATTCCGTCCTCACTGATACCCAAGGTCGCTCCAATTCTCATTGTAGTTTTCATAAACTCCGATGGGGAGGTTTTGCACCTATATACTTTTCCTCCTTCTGAATCTGCTATTTTTTCTACAATATGAGAAACAGTTACAGGCACAACAATTTGGCTTCCTGGAGAATTTTTAAAATTTAGCCAAGATAATACTCCTATAAGTAGATCCTTAGATATATAATTACCTTTCGGGGTTAGAATAGAGAAAATTTCCCCGTCATTGGTGAAAATAACTCCCATATCTGCACCTGAGCTTTGGACAAGTTTTCCTAGAGTCTCTAAATTATTTGAAGATATTTGTAAAGACTCTACTCCATATAGATTTAAAGATATAGGCTCAATTTTTAAGTGGGAAAGGATAGGAGATAAAACAAGAGATATGCTTCCTCCTTGATAATCAACGATTATCTTAAAATTTCCTTTTCTAATACTTTCCTCATCAATTTTTCTAAGTAGTCCCATAGTGTAATATTCAACAACATGAGGAGGGAATTTTATTTCTCCTACCTCTCTTGCGTAGTTTCTTCTAAATTCTTCTCTAAATATAATATTTTCAATTTTTCTTTCTAGGCCTTTGTCAAGAGCGATTCCTTTTTCATCAAAGAACTCAATAAGAATTTTTTCTCTGTCATATGGAGAGATTCTCACATGAACTCCTGCCTTTGCAAATAGATTTCCTACAGAATATTTGACTACAGGTATAGGTAATGTTCTAAGATCTAAGACATTAACTCCAGTAGAAAGAATACCAGTAAGTAAAGCTCTTTTTATCATTCTACTTGAGGGATCTGTATCTCTACTCATTACCACATTAGAAAATTTTGGAAGAATAGTTCCAAAAGAGGCACCAACCTTTGTAGCTAATTCTGGTGTAATTTCAATATTTATTAATCCAGATATTCCCCTTTGCCCAAAGAAGGTTCTCTTATAATGACTTCCCCAAATTATACTTGAATTAACAATACTTCCTGATTCTATGATTTTATTTGGCCATATCTTGACATTATTATTAACAAAAACTTTATTTCCAAGAATAGTATTATCTCCAATTATTGCTCCCTCTTCTATTTTTACGGAATCTTTAAGATTACACCTATTTCCAATTATGGTAGAGAAAATTGCAGTTCTTTTTCCTATATATGTATTATTAAAAATTACACTTCTTTGAATTTTACTATCATGATCTACATATACATTGTCTCCTAAAACTGCAGGACCAATAATTTGAGCGTTTCCTATAATTCTTGTAAATTGTCCAAGATAAACGGGAGGCCTAATATAAGAAGATGGAGATATTTCTGTTCCATCTCTTGTAAATATTCCTGGAAATATTTCTCTTCCAGGGATTTCTATTTTTATTTTTTTATAAAGAATATCAAAGTTTGCTTGTAAAAATTGATTTAAATCTCCTATATCACACCAATAACCATCTGCTTTATAACCATATAAGGGAGCATTTTTAGCTAACAAAAGAGGGAAGAGGTCTTTACTAAAATCGAAAGATGTATTCTCAGGTATAAAATCAAGAATATCAGGTTCTAATATATAAATTCCTGTATTTACATTATCACTAAATACCTCACCCCACCCTGGCTTCTCTAAGAATTTTAAGATTTTACCTTCTTCGTTAGTAATTACCACACCATATTCTAAAGGATTTTCTACGGATTTTAATATTATTGTTGCTAAAGCTTTCTTTTCTTCATGGAACTCAAGAGCTTTATTTAGATCAAAATCTGTCAAAGCGTCACCACTTATGATAAGAATTCTATCTTTTTCTTTATTCTTTAAAGCATATTTTACACTTCCTGCAGTTCCAAGTGGTGTTTCTTCTATAGAATAATCTATTTTTACATTCCACTGGGAACCATCATCGAAATACCCTTGGATTATTTCAGGAAGATAATAGAGAGTTGCAATAATATCTTTAAATCCTTGTCTTACTAAGAGTTCTACTATGTACTCCATAATAGGTTTTCCTACGACAGGAATCATTGGTTTAGGACGAGTTAAGGTTAAGGGTCTTAGTCTTGTTCCTTCTCCTCCTGCCATTATGATGACTTTCATAAATAACTCACCTCACATCCAATTTGATGAAAGATATTCTTTATATACTCTTTCATAAACTTTTAATGTCTTTTCAGAAATTTTATCCCAGGTATACATACTTTCAACTTTTTCTCTTGCTTTTTTTCCTATTGTGTTTGCGAAATTTTCATCTTTTAATAAAAACAATATCTTCTGCCCAAGGTCATAAATATCCCTTGGAGTAAAAAGAAGGCCGTCCTGTCCTGAGTCTATGATTTCTTTAAAACCACCAATATTAGAAGCAATTACAGGTTTTGATAAGGCCATTGCTTCTAAAGCAACTATTCCAAAGGGTTCATATATGCTTGGAAATACACAAATATCTGCAATATTTAATAGGGCATTTCTTAGAGAGTCATCAATAAATCCTGTAAAAACAACCTTATTTTGAAGTCCTAAGTTGTTAGCCTCTTCCTTTAAGGGATTTAATAAATCTCCTGTTCCTACAAAAATAAATTTAACATTTGGATATTGAGAAAGAACTAGGGGAGCAGATCTTAGTAAATACTCTGGGCCTTTTTGATAATACATTCTTCCTATATAAAGGACTATCTTTTCGCTGGGTAAAGCAAAATTTTTTCTAACATCCTTTAAATCTAGATTAGTTTTTAAATTTTCTATATTAACTCCGTTAGGAATTACATCTATTTTATCTTCAGGTAGATTAAAAAGATTTGTAATTTCCTCTTTCATAAAACTACTACATACAATTACTCTCCATGCCTCGTAAGTTAGCCACCATTCAACGCTGTGAATAAAGCTCTGTTCCTTAGTATATATCCCTTGATTTCTACCGTATTCTGTTGCATGAATAGTTGCTACTAAAGGTTTTTTAAAAGAGTGTTTTAAAACATAACCAGCAAAGGCAGATAGCCAATCATGAACATGAATAATATCAAATAAATTTTGTTTAAATAATTCTATACCTTTTATAATCATGGAAAAATTTAAAAAATATACCCAGTTAATAAAATCGGGAGTTTCGATGATTTTATGAGGAACTCTATGAATAGAAAGATTTTTTACATTCTCTTTTTCTTTTGCACCTTCTGAACAACATGTAATTATTGTAATATTTATGTTCTTTTCTGCTAGTGCGTAACTTAGGTCTGACACATGTCGACTTAAACCACCTATAATCCTAGGTGGAAATTCCCAAGTAAGCATCAATATATTCATTTCATTCTCCTTTTTAATAGAAGATCATAAGCTTTCTTTAAAATCTCTTTTTCTAAAGGAAAAGTTAAAATATTTATTGCATCTTCAAATTTTAAAAATTTCCCCTGATTAAATACTTTCTCTTCAACTTTAATATTTGTTGATAAAGCGTACATTAAAAACCAAAGAACCTTTTTATCTTCCTCAGGATGAAATTCTGTTGCAGGAGCATGATATTCTATTTCTCCTATATAATCGATAATCTTAGCCTTAATTCCTGCCTCTTCCTCCACTTCTCTTACAGCAGTATCTTCTATATTTTCATTATTTTCTACATGTCCCTTTGGAAGAACCCAGTTTCCATTTTTTCTTTGAAGGACTAATACTTGATCTTTGTAAAAAACTACTCCTCCTGCGGATATAGCTTTCATAAAACGATACTCCAGAAGTTTTTTACTAATATCTCTAATAATTCCTTTTCTACTCCTGTTCTTAACAGCTCTTCGTAAATTTCTTCTTTTGATTTTCCTTTGTCTTTTAAATTTTTAGAAATTTTTAGAAGAGTTTCATTAACTTCCCATGGGAAAATAATCCATGAAGAGGTTTCTTTTATGTAATAATCAGGTTTAATTATAGACCAAGGTTTATAATAAATTGTCGCTATTTTAACAATTGTTGCTCCACAATGTTCTAAGTGTTCTTTTGCAACTTTCAGACTTTTTCCACTATCCGCTACATCATCTGCTACTAAGACTCTTTTTCCTTCTACCCCTGTAGAAATAGTCTGAGTAATAACAGGTCTTTCTCTTGTTTCTCCAACACCTCTATAAAAATCGATCTTTATATTAGCAGTATAAGAATTCTCTAAAAGATCTGAAAGAATCCTTGCAGGAATCCAACCACCTCTTGCTACTCCTACAATGACTTCAGGTTTAAAGTTGTCATCTTTTATTTTTTTTGCAAGTTCTACACAGAGATTGTAGATTTCATTCCAATTTGGCGAAATATACTCCATATAAACCTCCATAGCCTTATTATGTTTTTTCTTTTATTTTAGCTTATTTCTCAGGCTTTTAAAAGAACTTTAAACAAGTTTTTAATACTTAATGTTATAATAGACATCGAGAATAGTTTAAGGAGGTGATTTTGTGCCAGCAATATTAGACGTAATTGGAAGGGAAGTGTTAGATTCTCGAGGAAATCCTACTGTTGAGGCAGAAGTTTATTTGGAGGATGGTTCTAGTGGGAGAGCTATTGTTCCATCAGGTGCTTCTACAGGGAGTAGAGAGGCTTTGGAATTAAGAGATAAAGATGAGAAAAGGTATAAAGGTAAAGGTGTGATTCAGGCAGTAAAAAACATTAATGAAGTAATTGCTCCTGAATTGATTGGTTTAGAAGCTTTCGATCAGTATATTATAGATAAAACTATGATTGAACTAGATGGGACTGAGAATAAATCAAGATTAGGAGCTAATGCTATTTTAGCAGTTTCCTTGGCAGTTGCAAGAGCAAGTGCAAATTCCTTAGGAGTTTCTCTTTACTCTTATCTTGGTGGAGTTCAAGCAAGGGAACTTCCTGTCCCATTAATGAATGTAATTAATGGAGGAAAACATGCAGATAATCCTTTAGATTTTCAAGAATATATGATTGTTCCCTTAGGACCTTCTTTCAAAGAATCTTTAAGATGGGCAGTAGAGGTATTTCATACTTTAAGAAGTATATTGAAGAATAGAAATTTAAATACTAATGTAGGAGATGAAGGTGGATTTGCTCCTTATATAGAAACTAATGAAGAACCCTTGTCAATTCTTGTTGAGGCTATAAAAAAATCTGGATTTGAACCAGGAAAAGATGTGGCTTTAGCTTTAGATCTTGCTGCAAGTGAATTTTACGAAGATGGAAAATATATCTTAAGGGCTGAAGGAAAAACCTTTTCTTCTGATGAGATGATTTCTTTCTTAGAATATTTAGTAAACAAGTATCCTATTGTGTCTATAGAAGACGGTTTATCAGAAAAAGACTGGGAAGGATGGCAAAAATTGACAGAGAAATTAGGTAAGAAAGTTCAATTAGTGGGTGATGATATTTTTGTAACAAATCCTAAGATTTTAAAAGAAGGAATAGAAAAGGGAATTGGTAATGCAATTTTGATTAAAGTTAATCAAATTGGAACTTTAACAGAAACTTTGGATACTATAAGATTAGCTCAGCAATCAGGATATAAAACTATTATCTCTCATCGCTCAGGAGAAACAGAGGATACATTTATTGCGGATTTATCAGTAGCAGTAAACAGTGGACAAATTAAGACAGGTTCAGCAAGTAGAACTGATAGAATTGCAAAATATAATCAATTATTGAGAATTGAAGAAGAATTAGGAGAATCTGCAGTATACAAAGGAATATTGAATTTTAAAAGGTAAAAAAACTTGGGGGTAGACTGTAGTCTACCCCCTTTTTATCCATGAAGAAAAGAGAAATTTTTATAATTTTCTTTATTTTTCTTTTAAGTATATTCCTTTGGATTTTAAATAAGAATTCATCTTTACCGTTATATATAGTTGTAGAAGTAAACAACAAGGAAATATCCAAGATAGATATAAATACTTTAAAATCAAGAAGAGAATTCTTAGTAAATGGAATATTAGGAAAAAGCTATTTTGAATATAACCCCCAAAAGGGTATAAAAATGATTTCTTCTCCATGTCCTGATAAAATATGTATAAAGCAGGGTTGGATAAATAAAATAGGAGAAACTATTGTTTGCTTACCTAATAGAGTAGTTCTGAGATTAGAAGGTAGAAAATGAGAATAATTTCTATAGAAGAAACTAGAGAACTAGAAAGAAGGATAATAGAAGAGTTTAATATTCCCTCATTACTTCTTATGGAAAATGCAGGGGTATTTACTTACCATTTTATAAGAGACAGATTTAAAAATATTAAAAATTTAAAAATAGCAATTCTTTGTGGACCAGGAAACAATGGTGGAGATGCTTTAGTAATAGCAAGATATCTTTATATCAATGGAAATAGACCTGTTATTCTAACATATGCTTGGGAAAAAGGAATTTCTTCCTTATGCCAAATACAATATGAGATTTTAAAAAAATCTGGGCTAAGATTTTTATCTTTAATAGAAAATTGGAATTTAGCCAAAGATGCAGAAATAATAATAGATGGACTCTTTGGAATTGGTTTGAAAAAACCTTTGGATGAAAATTTGAAAAAGATTATTAGGGAGCTTAATAATTTAAATAAACCTATAATTTCTATAGATGTTCCAACAGGAATTGATGCAGACTCGGGAGATATTCTTGGAGAAGCCATAAAAGCAGATACTACAATTACCATGTTTTTTCCTAAAATTGGTTTTTTTAATTTAAATGCTGTAGATTACATTGGTAAAATAGTTATAAACCCATTGGGTTTTTCTCAAGAATTTTTAGAAAAATTTATTTCTTCAAAGGTGTTTTTAGTAGAAGAAAAAGAAGTTAAGAATTTTATTCCTTCTTTCTCTTTAAATGTTCATAAAGGAAGTAAAGGAAAAGTTTTAATTATAGGTGGATCAGTTCAATACACAGGCGCGCCAATTCTATCTGCAAAAGCTTCTTTGAGATCATCTTGTGGAATAGTTTATCTTGCTTTACCAGAATCTATAAGTAATATTCATAGATCTACAAATCCTGAAATAATATTTATTCCTCTTAAGGAGGAAATGGGTTTTATCTCAGAAGATAATGTTACCTTTATCTTAGATAAAATTGCGGAACTTGGAATTGATGCAATTGGTTTAGGTCCTGGGATAGGACTTTCTGAAACAACTCAGAGATTTGTTAGAGAACTTTCATTAAAATTATCTATACCCTTAGTAATTGATGCGGATGGTCTAACTGCAATTAAACCAATTCTCCATCGACTTAATAAAGGGAATATAATTCTCACACCCCATTTAGGAGAGATGTCTCGATTACTAGATATTTCCCTAGAAGAGATTCAAAGGAATAGATTTAAAATTTCTCAGGATTTTTCTAAGCGATATAATATTAACCTAATATTGAAGGGCCCATACTCTTTGAGTTCTTTTCCTGATGGTGAGATATATGTGAATCCTTTTGCTTCTCCACTTTTAGCCACAGCAGGATCGGGAGATGTTTTGACAGGAATTATTGTTAGTCTTTTAGCTCAAAATTTAGATATCAAGAAAGCATGTATTTTGGGAAACTATTTGCATTCCTTATCTGCTCTAGTTTTTAAAGAGAAGTATGGGGAAAGGGGACTTATTGCAGGGGATATTTTAGAGAATATACCTTTAGCTTATTCTCTTCTTGTCAAACTTTATTAAATATAGTAGAATTCTTATGAAACTTAAATTTTATAAGAAACTTCATGATAGGGAGGAGAAATAATGTCTGGACATTCTAAGTGGGCTAATATAAAACATAGAAAAGCAGCAGCAGATGCAAAAAAAGGAAAACTTTTCTCAAATTTGAGTAAGGAGATTATTATTGCAGTAAAACAAGGTGGAGGAAATCCTGAAACAAACCCACGACTAAGAGCTGCTATAGAGAGAGCTAAAGAGGCAAATATGCCAAAAGAAAATATTGAAAGAGCAATAAAAAGAGGGACAGGAGAAATTCCTGGTGCAACTTACGAAGAAGTAGTATATGAGGGGTATGGGCCTGGTGGTGTAGCTATTATGGTGGAGGTTGTAACTGATAATAAAAATAGAACTGCATCAGAGATTAGAAGAATATTTACAAAGCATGGAGGAAACTTAGGAGAAGCGGGTTGCGTATCCTGGATTTTTGAGGAAAAGGGAAGTATATTCATTGATAAAGATAGTGTAAAAGATGAGGATCAACTATTAAGTGATGCTTTAGAAGCAGGAGCAGAAGACGTGAAGATTGATCCTGATTCTATTGAAATAGTAACTTCTCCTCAAGATTTTTCTTCTGTTAAAAATATTCTAATAGAAAAGGGGTACAAAATTAATAGTGCTGAAATAACTAAAATTCCTAAAAATGTTGTTCCTGTACAAGATGAAGATGCAGAAAAGGTCTTAAAACTTATGGAAGAATTAGAAGATCATGATGATGTCCAGAAAACTTATGCTAATTTTGATATACCTGATGAAATATTGCAGGCATTATCTTAAATGCTGATATTAGGTGTTGATCCAGGAACGGCAATAATAGGCTTTGGCTTAATTGAGTCTAAAAAAGAAAAATTAAAAGTTTTAGAATATGGATATATCGCTACTCCTAAAAATTGGGATGTAGGTAAGAGATTAGATTATTTATACCAGGAGCTTTCTAATCTTATAGAAAAATATATTCCTGATGTGGTAGTAATGGAGAAGCTGTTTTTTTATAAAAATCTTAAAACTGCTATAAATGTTGCTCAGGCTCAAGGTATTATTCTGCTTTCTTCCTATCAGCATAATATTAAGACTTATGCTTTTACACCTTTAGAAGTTAAACAAATTATTGTTGGATATGGAAGAGCAACAAAAGAACAGGTTCAAATCATGGTAATGGAACTTCTAAAGCTTCCTGAAATGCCTAAACCTGATGATGTAGCAGATGCTTTAGCTTTGAGTATATGTTATTCCTTACTTTATGGGGATCAGAATTGAGTTTTTTAAATCATATTCAAGGGAAAATAATAGATGTTTCCAATAATTTCTTAATTCTCTCCTTAGGAGATATAAGTTTCAGAATAAAGGGCTCTAAAGAATTCCTTGAAGCTTTAAAAAGCAAAATAGGAGAGGAAATTAAGATATATATAAGTGAAATATTAGAAGAAAAAGAAATAAGCTTAATTGGATTTATAGATAAGGAAAAAAGGGACTTTTTTGAAGAGTTACTAAGCTTATCAGGAGTTGGGGTTAAGCTAGCATTAAGAATTGTTGAAAATATAACCTTACAAGAATGGAGAGTATCTTTAGAAAGTGACAATTGGGAGATACTAACTATTGTTCCTGGCATAGGAAAAAAACTGGCTCAAAGAATATTTTTCTCTGCCAAAAAGAGTCTACCTATAGAAGAAAGAGAAGAAAAAGTAGACATAGTTATGGAAGCTTTAAATAAATTAGGATATTCGAAAAAACAAGTTAATAAAATTTCAAGGGAGCTTTTGAAAGAAAAAGAGAAATCTCCTGAAGAATTATTAAAAATAGCTTTAGAGAAGCTCAGAAAGGAACTTTAGTATGAAAAAAATAGCAAATTTCTCCCTGACTCAAAGAGAACCTATTTTGGAAAATCTTCTTCGACCTCGCTATTTTTCTGAGTTTATAGGTCAGAAGAAAATAATTGAAAGATTAAGTTTGATTCTAAGAGCGGCAAAAGAAAGAAGAGAAGCAATGGATCATATACTTTTCTGTGGGCCTCCAGGACTTGGAAAAACTACATTAGCTTTAATTCTTGCTTTGGAACAAGGGGTTGATATTAAGATTATTTCTGCACCAGCTTTACAGAAATCGGGTGATTTAGTAGGGATTTTGACGTCTATACCCGAAAGAGGAATTCTTTTTATAGATGAAATTCACAGACTTTCTCCATTTCTTGAGGAGATTTTATATTCCGTAATGGAGGATTCTATAATTAGTATAATTACTGGAAAGGGTCCCTCTGCAAGAGTTTTAAAATTAAAACTTCCACCTATTACTATTGTGGGAGCTACTACAAGACCAGGTTTACTTAGCAATCCTCTAAGGGATAGATTTGGTTTTATTGGAAATCTTGATTTTTATTCCGATGAGGAAATTATGCAAATTCTAGAAAGGTCTCAAAGAATTTTGAATTTAGATCTTTCTTCATCTATATTAATGGAAATAGCAAAAAGATCTCGTGGAACCCCAAGAATTGCGAATAGATTATTAAAAAGGGTAAGAGATTACATCCAAGTAGAAAATAAAGAAAAGTTAAATGAAAATGAGGTTAAAGAGATATTAAAATTTCTTGGAATAGATGAGAAGGGATTAGATGAGACTGATAGAAAAATATTACTCGCTTTGAGAGATATTTTTAATGGAGGTCCGGTAGGAATAAAGACTTTATCAGAATTTTTAAATGAATCTCCTGAAACCTTAGAGGTTGTATATGAACCTTATCTTTTGAGATTAGGATTTATACAAAGAACTCCAAGGGGAAGAATAATAACTCCTGTAGGATTGTTACATCTTATTGAAAATAAAATATGAAAAAAGAGATTCTTTTTCATATATGTTGTTCAGTTTGCCTTGCTTATCCTCTAAAAAAAATGAGAGAGGAGGGATATATTGTTAAAGGATTCTGGTATAATCCTAATATTCATCCTTTTCAAGAATATAAGTTAAGATTAGAAGCTTTAAAGACTTTCTCTGGGCTTCAAAATCTTGAAATTATTTATGAAGATGATTATGATTTAGAGGGGTTTATAAGAGAGGTGGTGTTTAGAGAAAAGAACAGATGTGCTGTATGTTACTACATAAGATTAAGAAAAACTGCCCAAAAGACAAAAGAATTAGGAATTAAGAGTTTTTCAACTACGTTATTGGTGAGTCCCTATCAAAATCATGAACTTATAAAGAATGTTAGTGACTTATTAGCAAAGGAATTTAATTTAGAATTCTTTTATAAAGATTTTAGAGAGGGATATAAAGAGAGTATAAATATTATAAAGGAATTAAATCTTTACAGACAGAAATATTGTGGTTGTATTTATAGTGAAAAAGAAAGATTTTGGAAAGGAGTCAAAAAATGAAATATCATGTTTTCGTAAATCCTACTGCTAATCGAGGAAGGGGTAGAAAACTTTTTTCTTATATTAAAAGAATTTTGGAAAAAGAAAGATTTAATTTTAATATTGAGTTTACTAAGGGAAAGGAAGAAACAACGAGACAAGTAGAAAATGCCTTGGAAAAAGGAGCAGAAGTAATAGTTGCAGCAGGTGGTGACGGAACAGTAAATGAAGTTGTTAATGGATTAAAGGGAAGGGGGGTTTTAGGTATAATTCCTATAGGTAGAGGTAATGATATTGCTATATCGTTAAAAATTCCAAGAAATATTGAGAAAGCTATAAAGATCCTAAAGAATGGGAAATATTTTAAAATGGATTTAGGTTTAGTAGATGGAAGATACTTTGTAGGAATAACAGGAATGGGATTTGACGCAGAGGTAAATATATCAGCTAATAAATTAGCTTTAAAAGGACCGTTAGGTTATATTATTTCTGTTTTTACTACATTGAAAAGGTATCAAGCAAAAGAATGTGAAATTAGCTTTGATGGAAATAGATGGAAAGGAAAAATAACATTAGTGGCTGTTGGAAATACTAAGAATTATGCAGGAGGTATGAAGATACTACCTTATTCTTCTCTCGATGATGGATATTTTGATATTTGTCTTATTGAAAAGATATCTCCCTTTGAATTAATCTTGCATTTTCCTTTGATCTTTTTTGGTAAACACACAATAAATCCTCATGTTAAAATGTTTAGAGCAAAAGAGGTTAAGGTTGAAGGTCCCGATGATTTAATGGCTACAATGGATGGAGAGTTAATACCTGCAAAAAGACTAGTTTTAAAAAATTTACGCCAGTTTCAAAAAGTAATTGTAGGGAGATGATATTATGGCCTTCTTAGGAAAGTGGCTAATAGTCTTAGGTATAATTTTGGTTATTTTAGGTATATTTTTAGCTTATGGTTCAAAGATTTTACCTTTAGGGCGTCTTCCCGGAGATATTAGGATAGAGAGGAAAAATTTTGTCTTTTACTTTCCTATAACTACTTGCTTGCTTATAAGCTTAATTTTGACTTTAATTTTTAGTATTATTTTTTATATTAGGAAATGAAATATCTTCTTTTAATTTTTTTAGCTGTTTTTGTGTTAATATCTATTACTCCTTCTCAGGATATTCCTGTTATTAAAGTAGGACTTTTTAAAATAGATAAAGAAGTTTATTTTACGAAAGTAGGAGAAATTGTAAATTCTAGCATTCGAGTTGAAGTAGGAGGAGAGGGAGAATTTATTCTAAGAATTGAAAAAGGAAATGTAATTTTCAATTTTGGGAAAGATATTTTAGTATTGACATTACCCGTCTTTCTTTATCCTCAAAAAGATAAGTTAATTACTGTAAATTCAATGATATATAAAGGAATACTTGAAATAAATGAAAGTGGATGGATAATCAATATTTTAAATTTAGAAGATTATTTGATGGGAGTTATTCCCGTAGAAATGCCTGTATCTTATCCTTTAGAGGCATTAAAGGCACAAGCAGTATCAGCAAGAACTTACGCCTTATCTAATTTAAATAGACATAAAATCTTTGATCTTTGTGCTAATGTTCATTGCCAAGCTTATAAAGGAGTAAATTTTGAGAGGGAAAAGACAAATATAGCTGTGAAAGAGACTATTGGTGAGGTTATAACTTATAATGGTCGATTAATAAAAGCATTTTATCATTCTTCCTCTGGAGGAATAACAGAAAACTCTGAAGACGTATGGGGTGGATATTATCCTTATTTAAGAAGTGTTAAAGACGTAGAAGAACTTAATAACGATACTTGGATGGTTTTTCTTTCTCTTGAAGATATTAAAATAAAGCTTGCTAATATTAATTTGAATCTTCAAGAAGTTTTTTATATTGAACTAGAAAAAAGTTCTACAGGAAGGGTAAAAAATGTTATTATAAGAAATAATACTGAAAATTGGTTAATAAGAGGAACTCTTTGGAGAGAAATTTTTAACATTCCAAGTACTTTGTTTGATATAAAATTTGAAAATACAGGAATATATATATTGGGAAGAGGAATGGGACATGGAGTGGGACTTTCCCAAAAAGGAGCAAAATTTTTAGCTGAAAGGGGATTTAATTACAAAGAAATAATAAAATATTATTATAAAGGGGTAGAGATTCAAAAATGGTACTAAAATTGTCAGATTATGATTATTACTTACCTGAGGAATTAATAGCACAAGAGCCAGCAAATCCAAGAGACTCTTCAAGACTTATGGTAATTTCTAGAAAGACTGGAGAGATAAGCCTTCATATTTTTCGAGATATAAAGAATTTTTTAAGGACTGGAGATGTCTTAGTATTAAATGATACAAAAGTTATTCCTGCAAGAATTTATGGAAAAAAGGAAACAGGAGCAAAAATTGAAGTTTTACTATTAAAGAAAATAGGGGAAAGAGAGTATGAAGTTTTAATAAGGCCTGCTAAGAGGGCAAAAATAGGAGTAAAGATTTATTTTTCAGACGATATATATGGCGAAGTCATAGAAAGAAGAGAGGAAGGTGTTTTTATAATTAAATTTTCAACTGAGAATTTGGATGAGATTCTACCAGAAATAGGTAAGATTCCTCTCCCTCCATATATTAAAAAACCTTTGGATAATCCCGATAAATATCAAACTATATATGCGAAGAAAGCAGGTGCAGTGGCTGCTCCTACAGCAGGACTACACTTTACCGAAGAATTATTAAATTCTCTTAAAAATATGGGGGTAGAAATTCTTTACATCACTTTACATGTAGGATTAGGAACTTTTAAACCTGTTATTGTTGAAGATATAACAAAACATAAGTTAGATCCTGAATATTTTGAAATATCAGAAGAAACAGCAGAAAGAATTAATCTGGCAAAAAAAGAGAAGAGAAGGGTAATTGCAGTAGGAACAACGGTGACGAGGGTTTTAGAAGGGAATAGAGAAGATAATATACTAAAACCCGGAAAAGGACTAATTTCTCTTTTTATATATCCAGGTTTTGAATTTAAAATAATTGATGGGCTTATTACTAATTTTCATCTTCCAAAATCTACTTTGCTTATGTTAGTAGCTGCATTTATGGGATATGATCTTATGAAAAAAGCATATCAGAAGGCTATAGAAGAAAAATTTAGATTTTATAGTTTTGGAGATGCTATGTTTATATATTAAGTGAAATATGAGATTTGAAATAATTAAAAAAGATATTAAAAGTAGAGCAAGAATAGGAAAAATTACTACTACTCATGGAGAAGTTAATACTCCTGTTTTTATGCCTGTAGGGACTCATGGGGCTGTAAAGACTTTAACTCCTGAAGAAGTAAGGGAACAAGGAGCAGAAATTATTTTAGGAAATACTTATCATCTATTCTTAAGACCAGGTTCTAAAATTATAAAAAATGCTGGAGGGCTTCATAAATTTATGGGATGGGAAGGACCTATTCTTACTGATAGCGGGGGATATCAAGTTTATAGCTTAGCAAGATTAAGTAAGATAGAAAATGATGGAATATATTTTAATTCCCATATAGATGGTACGAAACACTTTTTTACTCCTGAATTAGTTATGGAGATTCAGTTTCATTTGGGCTCTGATATAATTATGCCTCTAGATGTGTGTATAGGTTATCCTGCAAGTTTCTGGGAAACAAAATTTGCCTTAGATCTCACCTTGGATTGGCTTAAAAGAAGTATTGAGTATAAAAAACTTAGAGAAGATCAACAAATCTTGTTTGGAATAGTTCAAGGAGGGTTTTACCCTTCTTTAAGAAAAGAAGCAGTAGAGAAAATGGTTGACTTACCTATCTTTGGTTTTGCTTTAGGAGGTATAAGTGTGGGTGAACCCAAAGAAAAAATGTATGAGATAATTAATTATACTACTGAACTTCTACCTGAAGATAAGCCAAGATATTTAATGGGAGTAGGAGCCCCAGAAGATTTAGTTATTGCTGTTGGATTTGGAATAGATATGTTTGATTGTGTTCTACCTACAAGACTTGCTCGTCATGGTGTATTTTATACAAAAGAAGGAAGAAGGAATATTAAGAATTCAAAATATAAAGAGGATTTTCTTCCATTAGAAGAAGACTGTGATTGTTATTCTTGTAAAAAGTTTACAAGATCATATATAAGACATCTCTTTCTTCAATATGAAACTTTGGCCTATAGACTCTTAACTATTCATAATTTAAGATTTTTATTTAGACTTATGAGGAATATTAGAGAAAGTATTAAAGAAGGGAGGTATGAAAGCTTTAAGAAAGAGTTTTTAGAAAATTATTTGAAATCTGATAGAGAAAATAGAATAAAAAAGGAGGAGCTATGGACCAAAATACTGGAAGTTTGATTAGTATTTTAATATTTTGGGGAGTCTTTCTTGCAATTTTTTATTTTATTGCTATCATTCCTCAAAAAAGAGAAGAAAAAAGAAGGAGAGAAATGTTAGAATCCTTAAAAGCAGGGGATAAGATTGTAACAAAAGGGGGATTGATTGGACAAATAGTAGCTATAAATAAACAAACAAAGATTCTCCAGGTTTCTTTTGGGAAGGGAATAATAATGGAAATGGTTCTTGAAGGTGTTGCCTATGTAAAAAAGGATTAAGAGAAGAAAGGAGAGAAATTTATGAATATACGTTCAGAATATAAAGCTGCCTTTATCCTTATAGTTTTTGCTCTTTCTTTGTGGATCTTTCTAACTCGTCCTTTTAGGTTGGGTTTAGATATCAAAGGTGGTATTAGGGTTACTCTTCAATGTCAAAAGACATCTAATGTAGAAATTACCGATGATGCTATAAGAAGGACTATAGAGGTCATAAGAAATCGTATTGATCAATTAGGTGTTACAGAACCGTCTTTATACAGAGAAGGAACGGATAAAATTGTAGTTGAACTTCCTGGAATCAAGGATCCTGAAAAAGCATTAGATGTTATAGGGCAAACTGCTCTTTTGGAATTTAAAGATGAAAAGGAAAGAACTATTCTTACAGGCTCTGCATTAAAAACAGCAAAAGTTGAATTTGATGAGTTAGGCCAACCTCAGGTTCGTGTGGAAATGAATCCCGAGGGAGCAAAAATTTTTGCAGATTTTACATCAAAGAATATTGGAAAACCCGTGATTATTGTTCTTGACGGAAAGGTTATATCAAGTCCTATCATAAAAGATGCTATTACCGAAGGAGTTGGAGTAATAACAGGAAGATTTACTATTGATGAGGCTCAAAAACTTGCAATTTTACTTCGTGCAGGTGCCTTACCTGTTCCTGTTAAAGTTATAGAAAACAGAACTATAGATCCTACTCTTGGCAGAGATACCATGGAATCTGCATATAAAGCAGGAATTGTAGGAGGAATTTTAGTAATACTTTTTATGATTATTATTTTTAGATTCTTAGGATTAGTCGCGGATATTGCATTAGGACTTTATATTATAATGGTTATAGCTATGTTTAAGCTTATAGATGCAACTCTTACCTTACCAGGAATTGCAGGGTTGATTTTGTCAATAGGAATGGCCGTAGATGCTAATTGTCTTATCTTTACAAGAATGAGAGAAGAATTTGCAAAAAAGAAAACTCCAATGGCCTCTTTAGATGCTGGATTTAGAAATGCTTTAAGGGCTATAATTGATAGTAATGTAACTACAATTTTAGCAGCACTTATTCTCTATATTTTTGGAACAGGGCCTATTAAGGGATTTGCAGTAACTCTTACTATAGGTGTCTCTTTAAGTATGTTTACTGCGATAACTGTGACACGAACTCTTCTTGAAAATTTATTACAGCTTCCTTTTCTTAAGAGATCTACCAAGCTTTTGGGATTATAAAAGGAGGACTTATACTATGAAAAGAGAAATTAACTTTTTAGGAAAGAGTATAAGAAGAATATTTTTTATTATTTCTATTCTTTTTATAATAATAGGCCTAGTCTCCTTTTTTACAAGAGGATTAAACCTTTCTATTGATTTCCAGAGTGGAAGTTTACTTCATTATAAAGTTGAAAAACCCTTAACAACAAGACAAATCTCAGAAGTAAGAAAAATAGTAAATAACCTTTTTGGAAAATCTATGGTTCAAACAAGTTCAGATTTAAAGGAAATATGGATTAAGACAAAACCTCTCGATGAAAAATCTGCAAAGAAATTAACATCAGAGGTAGAAAAAATTATTGGTAATTTTAAAGGAAAAGATTGGACTAGTATTGAACCATCTATAAGTCAGGAGCTAAGAGAAAAAGCTATACTGGCCTCAGTGTTAGCAGTATTCATAATGTTGATATATATAACAATAAGATTTAAGTTTGATTTTGCACTATCTGCTATAATAGGTGAAGCCTTTGTTCTTTTAGCAACTATTTCTTTTTTCTCTATTTTTCAATGGGAAGTAAGTCCCTCTTTTATTGCAGCTATTCTTACTCTTCTAGGATATGCTATAAATAACACTATTATCGTTTTTGATAGAATTAGAGAAAATATGAAAGCATATCCTAAGGAAAATTTTGTAAAAATAGCAAATATGAGTATTAATCAAGTATTAGCAAGAACTCTTTATACTATAGTCACAACCCTTTTAGCAATAACTCCTCTTTTAATAATTGGTGGAGAAGTGCTTCGTTCTTTTATAATTGCTTTGTATTTAGGTATATTAATAGGTACATATTCAACTATTTTTGTTTCTTCAGCAATTCTTGCAGAATGGAGAGAACTACAAAAAATCTAAATGTATAAGTGGATTTTTCTTCAAGGAAATAAAAGACAAGAAGAAGAGTTGATAAAAAGTCTTGGTATTTCTCCTCTTCTTGCGCGTCTTCTTGTCAACAGAGGAATAACAGAAAAAAAATTAGCAGAGGAATTTTTAAATCCTTTTTTAGATAATCTTTATAATCCCTTTCATTTTTTTCCTCAATTGGAGAATGCGTTAGATTACATTATTAAACTGAGAAATTTAAAAAAAAAGATTTTAATTTATGGAGATTATGATGTAGATGGTATTACCTCAACAACTCTTTTATTAAAGGTTCTTAGAAATTGGGGATGGGATGTAGATTATTATATTCCTCACAGATTGATCGAAGGATATGGTTTAAAAAAGGAAACGTTGGAAAAGTTGTACCTTTCAAAATATAGCTTGATTATAACTGTTGATTGTGGAATAAATAATAGAGAAGAAGTGGATTTTTTAAAAAAAAATGGTTTAGATGTTATAATCACTGATCATCATATACCATTAACTGATCTTCCCAATGCTTTATTAATTTTAAACCCTCATTTAAATAATTATCCATGTTCTTATTTGTCTGGAGTTGGTGTTGTTTTTAAGTTTCTTCAGGCTTTAAGTGAAAAAATTGGAGAAAAACTTTACAGTGAAGAAGGAATTTTTGAGCTTGTTTCTCTTGGAACTTTAGGAGATCAGGTGGATTTAAAAAGTGAAAATAGAATTTTTGTAAAATATGGCTTAAATAAAATTTCTGAAACTAAACTTGTTGGATTGAAAGCTTTAATTAAAAAGGCAGGTTTAGGAGGTTATTCTTTTCTTGAGACAAGAGATATATTGTTCTATATTGTTCCACGTCTTAATGCTATAGGAAGACTACGAGAAGTAAAGGATGCTGTTGAACTTATTCTCTCGCAGGATGAGGAGTATGCAGAGAATTTGGCAAATGTCTTGGAAAATGAAAATAGAGAAAGACAGAGAATAAAAGAGGAAGTTACTCTTTCTGCAAATGAAGAGGTGGAGAGATATTTTGAAAAAGAAGGAGAAGATGTTCCCATAATAATTCTCTCTAAAGAAGATTGGCATAAGGGAGTTTTGGGAATATCTGCCTCAGAATTAGCAGAAAAATATAATAGGCCAGTGCTTTTAGGAAAAATAGAGGGGGATTATATAATTGGCTCAGGAAGGAGCATAGAAGATGTGGATATATTTGATTTTATGACAAGACTTTTACCTTTTCTAAGCAAGTTTGGAGGACATAAATCTGCAATTGGTTTTAGTATTAAAAGGGCATTTTGGGATGAATTTTATAGATCCGCGATAAAACTTTCTCGGGAATTATGGAAGGATTTGGACCTAATGCCTAAAATAAAAATTGATAAAGAAATAGACATTAAAGACATAAATTCAAATTTACTTGCAGATATTGAGAAACTTTCTCCATTTGGACCGGGAAATGAAGAGCCATGTTTTCTTATTTCAAATTCAACTATTCAGGAACTTTCTAGCGAAAATGAAAAGAAATTTAATATAAAAATTGTAGATTTATCAGGATCTATGCTCTCTCTCACAGGTTTTGGATTGACAAAAGATTTGACAAATCGAAAAGAAGAGCTTATGGATATGGTTGTAAGGATTTATAAAGGAAATTTTGGTGGAGAAAGTTTTTATAGGTTTTATCTTGAGGATTTTAAAGTAAATATGAAAAATCATATAAAGCTTAACTCTGTAAAAAAGAGAAAATTTAGGTATCTTCTTCACTTAGAAAATGATGTAGAGAAAAATTCAGTTTTAGAGAAGATAAAGAAAAAAAGAAATAATATTATAATAATTACACCTTCTTGGAATCAAAGTTATTGGGAAGATAAGAGCTTAACCTTTATTTCTCCTTGGGAAATTGAGAATAAAATGGAAGAACTTAGGAACTCTTCTCTTATTCTCTGGGAAGATGCGGAATTAATTTTGAGAATTCCGGAATTTATGAATTATTATTGCAAATTAATTAGAGAGTTACCTATTCCTATATTCTTTTTAACATTACTAGGAGACGAAAGAGTATTCTTAGAGCTTTCAAAAATGCTTAATATAAGAGTAGTAAAATATCCTTCAAAAGTTCAAATTCCTTCTCTAAGGGATCTAAGATTTTCTAAAAATAGAGAAAAGGAAGAGAATTTCTTTAAAAAAGTAAATGCGTTTTTTTATCCTTCAAATTTTCCTTTTTTTCATCTTAACCATTTAGTCTTTGCTAAACCTCCAATTTTGTCATCAGAATTAAGGAGATGGATTAAAATATCAAAACACGCATATCTTTTCTTTGGCAAGGATGAAATTATGGAAGGATATAAAAGAAGTCAAGAATTTTCTTTAAATTTAAATCCTTTAGAAAGAGATTTCTTTAGAAAGAGTTCTCAGGACTTTCTTATAATTCTTCAGAAGGCTAGGCTTTCAGAGATTTATTCTCTTCTCTTTCAATATGAATTTTTCGGGCACAAGTAATAAAAGCTGTATGGGCTATCATTCTATGATATGGTCTTACTGATAGATCTTCAATTTGCCAGGGTCTTATTAAAACTTCAAAGGTTTCTATAAAAGCATAGCAAGATGTATTTTTTAAAGCATGGACTGTTTTCTGTGCCTGAATTATAGTTGGTGAATAGGAAAGAAAGACACCCCCAGGTCTTAAAGCTCTTATAGTATAATCCACTACTCTCCAAGGTTCTGGAAGATCAAGGATTATTCTATCAAAATTTTCTTCATCTATACCTTCATATATATCTTTTAACTTTAGAATATGATTTTCCCTCTTTCCTAAAAACCCTTCTATATTTTTTATGGCTCTTATTGCAAAATCTTCCCTAACTTCATAAGAAACTACAACTCCTTTTTCTCCTACCGCTTGTAGTAAAGCTATAGTTAATGCTCCTGAACCTATACCTGCTTCAATAACTCTTGCTCCCTCATAAATGTCTGCCCATATAAGTATTATTCCTATATCCTTTGGATAAATAATTTGAGCAGAACGAGGCATCTCTAAAATATAATCGGAAAAAGTAGGTCTTAGAGCTAAAAGTTTTCCTCCATGCGTTGATGTAAAGATTGTTCCCTCTTCTTTACCTATTATTTCATTATGGGATAGGGAACCTTTGTTGTAGTAGAAAATTTTATCCCTTTCTAATTTTATGAGATGTCTGTGTTTTTCATCCCAAAGAATTATCCATTCTCCTTCTTTTAATTTCCCTATATTCCTTTGCTTCATATATTTTTTTTATTTCTTTTTATTTTCTTTCTTATTTCCTCCCAAGGAAGAGTGTTTAAAATATCTTCCTTCTGGAGCCACGCTCTTCTCGCCACATAAACTCCATATCTTATTAGAGAAAAACTCTTAATATCATGAGCGTCAGTTCCTATGGAAAATAATAATCCATACTTTTCTTTTGCTCTTTTTGCATCTATATCGCAAAGATCTAATCTATCGGGTTGAGCATTTATTTCTAGAATTGTTCCTGTTTCTTTAGATACATGTAATATTGCATCTAGATCTACCTCATATGCTGGCCTTTTATTTATTAATCTCCCTGTGGGATGACTAATAATATCTACCCATGGATTTTTAATTGCAGATATTAACCTTTCTGTTATTTTTTCTTTACTTTGTTTAAATCCAGAATGTAATCCTGCTATTACTAAGTCAAATTTTTCTAATATTTGTTGAGGCAGATCTAAACTTCCATCACTTAATATATTGGCTTCTATACTATGAATAATTTTAAAATCTCTATATTTTTTATTCAATTCATAAATTTTTTCTCTTTGTTTTTCGATTTTTTCAGGAGTTAGACCTCCTGCTACACCTAATGCTTGACTGTGATCAGAAATAACTAAATATTTATATCCAAGTCTATATGCAAAATCTACCATCTCTTCTAAAGTATTTGCACCATCACTCCAATTAGTATGGGAATGTAAATCCCCCAAAATATCTTTTTCTTCTATGAGATTTGGAAGTTTCCCAATACTTGCAAGTTCTACTTCACCCTGATCTTCTCTTAGTTCGGGAGGAATAAATTGTAGACCAAGAATTTCATATATATCTTCTTCTTTTTGTCCTCCAAGTCTTAGGTTATCTTCTAATCTGAAAACTCCATATTCATTAATTTTAAGTCCTTTTTTTAAGGCTAATTCTCTAAGTTTTATATTGTGTGCTTTAGATCCAGTGAAATATTGTAATGCTGCGCCAAAGCATTTATCTTCTACAACTCTAAAATCCACTTGAATTCCAGGTTCCACATTTATACTTGTTTTGGTAGGTCCCGATGCTATTATATCCTTTAAAATAGGTAATTTTCTTAAGGATTCATTTACTTTTTCAATATCTTGTGTAGTTATAAGAATATCTATGTCTCCAATTGTTTCTTTTCTTCTTCTTACACTTCCAGCTGGAGTAATGTTCTTAATATACGGATTATTAGAAAGAAAAGATAAAATTTCTTCTATAATAGGAAGCGCAATCCCAAGAGGAATTCTTTCACTTTTTGAGCGTAATTGCTTTATTCCTTCTAATATATTTTGTTCTACTTTCTCTCCTAATCTAGGAAGTAATCTTATTCTACCCTCTCTTGCTGCTTTCTCTAAACTATCAATATCTTTTATTCCTAGTTCCTGATATAATCTATATGCGAGTTTAGGGCCTATTCCTGGGATTTTTTCTAATTCTAAGAGTTCAGGAGGTACTTCTTTTCTTAGTTCCTCTAAATATGTTACCTTACCGGTAGTAAGATATTCTGATATTTTTTGTGAAATACCTTCTCCTACTCCTTTTATTTCATTAAGTCTTCTTTCTTTAAAAAGTTTTTCAATATCTTCAGAGAGATTTTCTATTCTTCTTGCTGCTTCCGCGTATGCAGCGACTTTATATTTATTTTCTCCCTTTAGCTCTAATAAAGCGGAAATTTCGTATAAAATTTTTGCAACTTCTAAGTTTCTCATACTATATTAATTTTAAAGAAAAAGTTTTTCTTTGAAAAGTTCAAACTATATAAATTTAGACTTGCATCCTTTTTGATTTTGTCATATTCTCTTATATAAGAAGATTACAGATAAAAAGGAAAAAATTAAATGAAAAAAGAAAATATTCCTAAATTTCTTAATATTCAAAATTTAATAATTAGATTAAAGGAAAAAGAAAGAATTTTTAATGACAAAAATCGAGAGTATGAGGAATATAGAAATGAGAAATTTAAGTCTATTAATTTGAAAGAAGAGGAATTAAAAATTCTTGAGAAAACTATAAAAGATTTAAAATCTGAACAAAAGGAAAGAGAGGATAGGATTAGTATTCTAAGAGAAAAATATCAAGCAGAAGAAAAAAAAGCATTATTTCTTAAAAATCCTAAAGAAGCTTTACACATAGAAAAAGAGATGGAGAACTTAAAAAATTTAATAAAAAAATTGGAAGACGAAGTTTTAGAAATCATGATTGAATTAGAAAATAAAAATAATATCTACATGGAATATAAAAAAGAGATAAGTATTCTTAAAGAGGAATTTTATTTAAAAGAGAAGGAATATAAAGAAGAGTTAGATAAATTAAAAGAGGAAATTAACCTAATTTTATTAGAAATTGAGAAGAATAAACAGGAAATTTCTTCAGATGAAATTATGGAGTTTGAGAATCTCATGAAACAAAAGTCAGATAGGGCAATTTCGAGGGTGATAGATAAAGAGATATGTGAAGGATGTAAACTATCATTGCCAAAACTTATATTGGATAGACTAAAGAAAAGAGAAGAACTTATTCATTGTCCTAATTGTGGAAGAATTCTTTGGATAGAGTAATGAGTTTAATTATTTTTATTGCTTTAGGAATAATTATTATATATTTTGTTGATAAGATTTTAAAACATCTTACTACTCCTCGTTGTCCTAAGTGTGGTAAAATATTATTAACAAAATATATTCTTCATAAATCTCCAACTCCTGTAGAGGACGGGATTGAGGAAAAAATTCTATATTGTGAATGTGGGTATGAAAGGAAAATAAAATATGCGGTTCCTTACTGGAAAATAATAAGGAAAGAGGGATTTAGAGGATTTGAGATAATTCCGTGGACAGATCTTTATAAGGATAAGAAAGAGGAAGTGGACCAGACAACCGCAGAATCCTATAAGGATTCTGAGGAAAGTCCGAACACCAAAGGGCAGGGTGCTGGGTAACACCCAGTCAGGGTGACCTGAAGGAAAGTGCCACAGAAAAAATACCGCCCAATTGTAAAAATTGGGTAAGGGTGAAAAGGTGAGGTAAGAGCTCACCAGCAGATGGGTGACCATCTGGCTTGGCAAACCCCACCCGGTGCAAGGCCAAATAGGAGGGGTTGAGGTGGCCCGCCGACCCTCGGGTTGGCCGCTAAAGGTGATGAGTAATCATCACCTTAGATAGATGGTTGTCGCTCTGAGGAATACCTCAGAGAACAGAATTCGGCTTATGGTCCACTTCCTCTTTGGTACTTGGTATGGACATAGGTACCACTCTTAAGAAATATAGATAAATTCTTAGTGAAGAAGCCATAATAGGTAAATAGGTCCTCCATAAGTATCACAGGAAATTCAAAGATATGAGGATGAATTAAGAAATTTCCCATCCATGCTAATCCCAAAGCTTGGTCTTGCTAAATTCCATGTATCTTGCCATCTTTGAGCTTTCTCTAAGAATTCTTCCTTACTTCTGCATCTTTCTGCATGTATCCCTAAGAAATATTCATCATCCTGCCTGTGAGAATTATCTACTATCCTCATAAGATGTTTTGCCCCCTTCGGTATTGGTTTTAACTCTACATCTCTCTTAGCTTTTTCTCACTTCCTAAGCAAAATTCCTCCCCATTATCCCTCCTTATCTCTATTTTATGTCTGATATTATGAGCTCTCAACCATAAACAAAAAAAGACAATAAAAGAAAATCCAAAAGTAGAATTGAGTTCATATGTTCATATACAAAAAGAGGAAGAGAATTTTTATCTAATAGATGTTTAGTATCAAGTTGAAATTTCTGGTAGGGAAGAAGAAGTTATTTCTTTTCAGAATAGCTTTGATAGTATTTTCAGAGAAAGAGAGGGAATATTTTCTTTGAAGGAAAGACTTAAGTCTTCTATAGGAGAATCCAGTTCTTTTAGCCTCAGAGACTATTAAATTTTCAAAGTAAGGAGGAGTTTTGTTAGGAGAGGAAAGAGGTTTCTTGGATAGATCAGATAAAGAACCATCTCTTGCTCTTCTTACTGTTTTTCTTGATATGCCAAGGATTTTAGCAGTTTTAGAGACATTTCCATTATTTTTTTCTAAGACTTTTCTTACAGTTTCTCTTGCAAATTTAAGTTGTTCCTCCATCCTTGAAGATAATTAAGAGATCTGAAAAAGGGAAGGTTCAATTTCTTAATTATATCAAGGATTGAGAGGGCAGCCTCGATCCTTACCTATCTACTGTCTACTTCCTCTTTTATTTTTCATTTTTTAAATCCTATGATATAATTTTTAGTGGTAAAAAGTGGAAATGGGTGGAAGGTATTATTATGTTCATAGGGGAATATTTACATTCCTTGGATGAAAAAGGAAGGCTCACTATTCCTAATATTTTTAGACAAGAACTAGGAGAAAAATTTTATATTACCCGAGGATTTGACAAATGTCTCCAATTATATACTGTTGAAGAATGGAAAAATTTTTCTGCTCTTTTATTAGAGTTTTCTCCTACCGATGAAGCCTCTCTTAACGTAAAAAGGTTTTGGTTTTCTGGATCTGTAGAAAGTACCTGGGATAAATTGGGAAGGGTTCTTATTCCTTCATATCTTCGAGAATATGCTGAATTAGATAGGGATGTTGTTATCATAGGTGTTGGAAGGTATATAGAGATTTGGAGCAAGGAAAATTGGGAGAGATTTAAGAAACAGATAGATCTTTTAGAGAAAATAAAAGAAGTTAATGAGAAAGCAGAGAAACTATGGAAAAAGTAGTACTTCATGTTCCTGTAATGTTGGAAGAGGTTTTAACTTATCTTAATATAATCCCCGAAGGCATATATGTTGATGCAACATTAGGAACAGGGGGACATTCAAAAGAGATTCTTAAAAGATTAAAAGGAAAAGGCTTATTAATTGGATTTGATAAAGATATAGAAAGTATAAACATTGCTGAAAAGAATTTGAAAGAAATAAGTTCTAATTTTATTTTAGTAAACAAATCTTTTCATGAAATTCCAGAAGTTTTAAAAGATTTAAACATAGAAAAAGTAAATGGAATATTGTATGATCTTGGCCTTTCTTCTTTTCAACTTGAAGGAAGTAAAAGAGGCTTTTCTTTTAAAAATCTAGATGAACCATTAGATATGAGATTTTCTTTGAATGAGAGTCTTAGAGCATCTGATATTTTAAATTCTTATTGTGAAAAGGCTTTAGAAAAAATATTTTGGGAATATGGAGAAGAACCTTTTTCTAGAAAAATTGCTAATTTAATAATAAGCGAAAGAAAAAAGAAATCTTTTGAAAAGGTGAGAGATCTTGTTTCTCTTATTGAGAAAAATATTCCAAGAAGGGGAAAAATCCATCCTGCAACTCGTATTTTTCAAGCATTAAGAATAGAGGTAAATAATGAACTCAAAATACTAGAAAATTCTTTAGAAAATATTCTTCCATTTTTAAAAGAAGGAGCGAGAATAATTGTTCTATCTTATCACTCTTTAGAGGATAGAATTGTTAAAAATTTTCTGAGAAATAACGAAAGTTTAGGAAAAATTAAGATAATATCAAAAAAGATACTTAAACCTTCTGAGGAAGAAGTAAAAAGAAATCCAAGAGCAAGAAGTGCAAAGATGAGGGTAGGTGAGAAGATTGGATAGTGTAAAATTGCTTGTAATAGCTATAATATTAATTTTTATTGCTATTTTTATAAATAACGAAGTGACAAGATTAAGACTTGAGAATAAAGAAATCCTAAAAAAGATTAGCATTTTAGAAAAAGAAAAGATATATTACGAAGATCTTCTAGTAAAAAAAGTAAGCCTTACTGAGTTAGAGAATAAAGCAAGAAATATTGGTCTTCTATATCCTGATAATATTTTAGAAATAAAAATAGAAAATGGAAGGATAAAAGAGGTTAAAAAAGAAAAATATTTAATTATTTCATCTCATCATGATAAATTATAAGAGATTAAAAATTTTTGTAATATCTTGGCTTTCTGCACTGGTCTTTGTAGAGATTTTTCTATTTAAAATACAATTTCGACCCATGCTATTGGGATATGAAAAAAATACTTCTATAAAGAGAGGAATTATTTATGATAGGAAAGGGGAAGAATTAGTTTTTAATGTATATAGAAAATCTTTAGCTATAAACCCTTTAAATATTTCAAAAAAAGAAAGAGACAAAATAATAGAAGGATTAAGTAGGGACTTATCTCTCTCGAAGGATACACTTAGAAATAAATTAGCTCAAAATACTAATTTTATATGGATCAAAAGAATATTAAGTCCTTATGAAGTGAATAAAATTAAAAAATATTTATCTAATGATAAAATTTTTTTAGTAGAAGAACCCTATAGGGCTTATCCTTTATCTTTGGCTACTTCTCCTCTTTTGGGAATTGTAGGTGTTGACAATCAGGGTCTTTATGGATTAGAAGCAATTTTAGATCCTTGGTTAAGGGAGGGAAAGAATGTTTATCTTACTCTTGATAAAGAATTGCAAGTTATATGTGCAAATTACCTAAAGAAAGGCATAGAAAATTATAAAGCAAAAGGAGGTATGATAGGAATAATAGATTCAAATACTGGCGAAATTCTTGCTTTAGCAATTATGCCAAGTTTTAATATAGAAGAAGAGAGTTTATGGGATATTATTGAAAATTTTCAAAATTTTTATCCCTTAAATTCTATATATGAACCTGGATCTGTTTTTAAGATAATTACTGCGGTTATCGCTTTAGAAGAGAATTTAGTAGATCCCTTGGAAAAGGTAGAGTGTAAAGGAGAAGAAGAAATAGATGGACATATAATCCGTTGTGTTAAAAATCATGGAAAAGTAAATTTAGAAAGAGCTATTGTGGAGTCTTGTAATATTTATTTTTATAAACTTTCAAAGGGAATAAGCCCCAGTATATGGAGTAAATATATAAGACTTTTTAATTTAGATTTACCTATTCCTGGAGATGTGATTTTAAATCCACGAGATTTCTTAATCTCAAATTTCAAAGAAAGTAGTTTTACTAGAGGGACTATAGGCTTCGGCCAGGGAATAGCTCTTTCTCCAATTAAGCTTTTATGGTCCTTAAGTGCTTTAGCCAACTATGGTTGGTTAAACGAACTTCATTTGATAAAAAGGATTGAAGACTTAGAAGGAAAAATTGTTTTTAAAAATTCTCCAGTAAGATTATCCAAAATAATTTCAGAAAAGACTTGTGAAAATTTATTAAATTATTTACAGAAAGTAGTAAAAGAAGGAACTGCTAATAATCTTAATTTAGATGGGTATAAAATTGCAGGGAAAACTGGAACTGCTCAGGTTTCTAAAGAGAATGGATATGAAAATGAAATATTAAATCATTTCTTTTTGGGGTATTTATTTTTACCCGAAAATACCTATACTATTATAGTTATGTTGCAAGAACCAAAAATAGGAAAATATGCAAGAGAAACTGCAGTTCCTATTTTTGGGGAAATTATAAAAAGATTAGTGATATATGGGAGGACTATAAATTGAAATATTTTAAAGAAGGACTTGAGTACATAAATGAAGAGATTTTACATATTGAAGGTAAAATTCCAGAGAAGGTTTTAGGAATTTCTCTTGATTCTCGAGAAATAAGAGAAGGTGAAATATTTTTTGCACTACCTGGGCAGAAAGAGGATGGAAAAAAGTATATTCCTTCTGCTATTGAAAAAGGAAGTAAAGTGATCTTTTATCAAGGAGATTATCATGGACCTTTTTATGAAGATATTCTTTACATAAAAGTTAGAGATATACATAAAGTCTTAGGAATATTTTCAAGTTGGTTTAATGATTTTCCATCTAAAAAACTTACTATAATTGGAGTTACTGGAACAAAAGGCAAAACTACAACTACTCATCTTCTATATCATATGTGGAGAACAAAGGGAGAAAAAGCTGGATTAATTGGTACTATTTACAACAAAATAAACGATGAAGAAATTCCAACATCTTTTACTACTCCTAGACCTCCAGAGCTTCAAAGTCTTCTTAAAAAAATGGTTGATAATGGTGTAAAGTATGTTGCTATGGAAGTTTCTTCTCATGCTTTAGCATTAGGAAGAATTGAAGGGTTGCTTTTAGAAGGTGCTGTCTTTATAAACTTATCTCAAGATCACTTAGATTTTCATAAATCTATGGAAAACTATTTTGAAGCAAAGAAGAAAATATTTAATTATTTAAAATCTGATGGCTTTTGTGTTTTGAATAAAGATGATTATTGGGTAAGTAAAGTAAATATCTGTGATAAAAAGATATTTTGGTTTTCCTTTGATAAAGTTGCTGATATTTATCCTATTTCTTGGGAAAATAAAAAAGAAGGACTGAAGGCCTTATTAAACACTCCTAAGGGAATTTTAGACTTAAGTCTAAAACTTAGAGGGAAATTTAACTTAGTAAATATAATGAGTGCTGTAGCTGTAGCTATAGCTTTAGATGAGGATCTGGATTTAATCAAAAAAGCGTTTGAATCTTTCTCTCATGTTCCTGGAAGGTTAGAGTTTATCGAAGAAGGACAGGATTTTTCTGTAATAATTGACTATGCTCATACTCCTGATAGTTTATTAAATCTTTTGAAAACTGTTTCTGAGTTTACTGAAGGAAAAAAAATTTTAGTTTTTGGATGTGGTGGTGATAGGGATCCTTATAAGAGACCAAAAATGGGAGAAATTGCTGCTTTATATTCTGATTTTGTAATAATAACTTCTGATAATCCAAGAACTGAAGATCCCATGAAAATAATAAAGGATATAGAAGAAGGAATAAAGACATTAAATTTTAAAAATTATATGATTATAGAAAACAGAGATGAGGCTATAAAAACTGCTATCTATCTAGCAGAACCTAAAGATTGTGTCATTATAGCAGGAAAAGGACATGAAAATTATCAAATAATTGGCTCAAATAAAATTCCTTTTAATGATAAAGAGATAGCAAAAATTTATATAAGGGAGAAAGTTGCTAAATGAGGTTAAAATTAAGTGAAATCTTGGAAGCTGTTAATGGAGAATTGGTGAGAGGTAATTTAGAGACCGAAATATGTTCAATTTCTACCGATTCAAGAAGAATAAAAAAAGGGGATCTTTTTATTCCTTTAAAAGGTGAAAAATATGATGGACATGATTTTATACATTCTGCCATAAAAAATGGTGCAGAAGGAATAATCTTTAGTAAAGAAATAGATGCAAGTATATTAAGAGAAAGTAATTTTGCAATTAAAGTTAAAGATACTCTTACAGCTCTACAAGAACTTGCCCATTATTATAGAGAAAAAAAGGAATTTAAAGTTATTGGTATAACAGGAAGTTCAGGTAAAACCTCAACAAAATATTTTACTGTAGAACTTTTTAAAGGATTAATCTCTCTACATTTTAGCAAAGATAATTTTAATAATGAAATAGGAGTTCCATTAAGTATCTTAGAGGCTGATGATAACTCTGAGTTATTGATATTAGAACTTGCAATGAGAGGATTGGGAGAGATAAGACTATTAAGTAAAATAGCAAGACCTAATTATGCATTAATTACAAACATAGGTACAGCACATATAGGAAGATTAGGATCACAAGAAAATATAGCACGAGCAAAGGCAGAAATTTTTGAATATCTTAAACCTAAGGGATGGGCAATCCTAAATGGTGATAATTTTTGGTGTAATAGAATATATAACTCTCTTTCTTCTGAAGTTCAAAAAATTCGTTTTGGCTTTCAAGAGAAAAATGATGTCAGGGGAAAAGTAAATTATAGAGAAAATAAGTCTGAAATTGAGGTCCTATTTCCTGATGGAAAAAAGATAAAATTTAATTGTCCTTATTATCCTTTAGAAATATATCAAAATTTATTAGCAAGTCTCTCTCTACTTTTTCTCATTTTTCCTAAATTTCCTGAAGAGTTTATAGAAGAAAGAATAAATAATTTATCCTTTCCTCGTCAAAGATTAAATTTAAAAAAGGGAAAAAAGGGAATAATAATTATTGATGATACCTACAATGCAAATCCAGAATCTGTGAAAGTGGCAATTGATTTTTTAAAAAACTTAGGCAAAGGAAATCGAAAAATAGCTATTCTAGGAGACATGTTAGAATTAGGAGAGTATAGCTTTAAATTTCATCAAGAAGTATTGGAATTTGGGATTAAGAGTGGATTGGATATGATCTTTATTTTTGGAGAGGAGATGGGAAGAGTATTTCCATTTTTAAAATCTCTATATCCTGATTATCCATTATTTTATTCGCAGAATTTTGATTCTCTACTGGACATAGTTTTAGAAAAAATTAAGGAAAAAGATCTTATTCTTATTAAAGGATCTCGTGGAATGCAAATGGAAAGATTTGTGAAAGAATTGGAGGTTGAAGATGGATAGTATAATCTTGTTGAGTATTTTAGTTTTTGTATTTTCATTAGGGTTTTTGAAATATTTCATAGGATTTCTTAAAAGAAAAGGAATTGGAAAACATATTAGAAAAGAAGGACCAAAAGAGCATTTTAAAAAAGAGGGAATACCAGTAATGGGAGGAATAATTTTTCTAATTGTTTTATTTCCCTTTCTTTTCTTTAAAGAGACTTTTTTCTTTGCCTTTAGTACAATTTTAATGGGAATTTTGGGACTTATTGATGATATTTTACTTTTAATGAAAAAAGATTATGGAATTAAGCCTATTAAAAAGGTTTTTTTAACCTTTATATTTGCATTTATAGTCTATCTTCTTTGGACTCCAAAGGATTTTAGAATATTTCTAGGAGATTCTTATTTTTATCTTGGTTTTTTATATATTCCTTTGTTTTTAATTCTTTATGTCTTTATGACAAATGCTGTTAATCTTACTGATGGTTTAGATGGACTAGCAGGAACAACCTGTTTTATCTCCATAGTTTTATTGCTTTTACCTCAATTTTTCAAAAATAACTTTATTCTTTCTCTTTCCATATCATGTCTTTTAGCCTCAATCCTAGGATTTTTATGGTATAACATTTACCCAGCAGAAATAATAATGGGAGATGTGGGAGCTTTTTCTCTCGGAGGAGCAATTTCTTCTCTTTTAGTTTTAAATAAAATGGAGAGTTTTTTCTTAATATTGAGTGGAATCTTCCTATTAGAGGCTTTTTCAGTATTTATTCAAGTGGCTTATTATAAATGGAAAAGGAAGCGAATTTTCAAAATGAGTCCTATACATCATCATTTTGAATTATTAGGATGGAAAGAAACAAAAATTGTAGGAAGATTTTGTATTATTCATCTTTTAATGATACTTGGAGGATTGATTTTATGGAATTATCTTTAAAAAATAAGAAAGTCTTGGTTTTAGGTTTGGGAGAAAGTGGATATCATTCTGCCTTATTTCTTAGAAGAAAAGGAGCAAAAGTTATAGTAAACGACATTAAAGAAGAGAAATTTTTTTCAGATATCCTACCTGAGCTAAAAAGTAAAGGTATAGAATATATTTTGGGAAAACATCCTAAAGAAATTTTAGATTCCATAGATCTCATAATAGTAAGTCCTGGTATTCCTAAAGATAATGTTTTATATAAACATGCAATGAAGAGGGATATAGAAATTATAGGAGAATTGGAATTAGCATATAGATACTGTAGAGTGCCTATAATTGGAATCACAGGAACAAAGGGTAAATCAACTACAACAACTCTTGCAGGCGAAATATTAAGAAGGAGTGGACTGAAAGTTATTGTTGCAGGAAATATTGGTACGCCATTTGTTCAAAAAGTTGAGGAGTTAGAAGAGGGATATTTTGTTTTAGAAATAAGTAGTTTTCAATTAGAAGATATAAAAGATTTTCACGCATATATTTCAGCATTTATTAATTTTTATCCTGATCATATGGATAGATATAAGTCTTTGGAAGAATATAAAAAGGCAAAACTAAATATTTTTAAGAATCAAAACAGCTCAGATTGGGCTATTGGATCTTATGATCAAGAGGAAGTAAGAAAGGCTTTGGAAGTTCAAAAGGCACAAAAATTATTTTTCTCCTTATCAAAGTTCTCTGAAGACGGAATTTTTCTTGAAGGGGACAAGTTGATATATAAAATTAAAGAAAAAGAAGGTTTTTTTAAACTTCCTATTAAAGGAATCTGGAATAGAAATCTCTTGTTAAATTTCATGACTGCTTCGTTAATTGGGTTAATTTTAAATATTGATCCTGAGATTATAAGAGTTGTTGGAGAAGATTTTAAGGGTATTCCTCATGCATTAGAGAGAGTTGAAGAAATAAAGGGAAGAGTATTTATTAACGATTCTAAGGCAACAAATCCTATTTCTACTATATCTGCTATAAAGAGTTTTGATAGACCTATTCTTTTGATATTAGGAGGTAGAAATAAGAATTTTGAATTTTATGATCTTTTTGAAGAAATTAGTAAAAGCACAGTAAAAAAGATATATCTTATAGGAGAAACAAGATTTATTATGGAAGAATTAGCCCAAAAATATAAAATTCCTTACTCTCTAGAAAATGATCTTGAGTCTGCAGTAAGACATTCTTACCTAGATTCATCCTATGGAGATATTATTTTGTTATCTCCAGCTTGTGCTAGCTTTGATATGTTCTTGAATTATAAGGAGAGGGGACTAACTTTTTTAAATATAGTTAGAAAAATAAAAGATGAAGAGGGGTAGAAATATTTTTATAATTTCTTTAATTCTTTCCGTTTTTGGGCTAATTGCAATTTTTACTGCGAGTTGGCAATGGGCATACTTATATCTTAATAATCCCTATTATTTTTTAGAACATCAATTTATTTATTTATTCTTAGGAATTGCTTTATCTTTTCTGATTAGTCTCTTTTCATTAGATTTTTTAAGAAAAACTTCTCTTTTTCTTTTAATTTTTTGTATAATTTTAACATACTTAGTATTTGTTAAAGACATTGGAAAAAACATAAGAGGCGTTAATCGTTGGATTGATTTAGGTATAATACAATTTCAACCTGCTCCATTCTTAGCATTTTCTTGGATCCTTTTTTTGGCCTCTTTTCTTTCCAAAAGAAGAAGAGATTTAAGTAATTTACACATTGTTTGGGTTTTGATATTTCTGAGTATCTTTGGAATTGCTTTTTATTATCAACCTAATATGAGTATGCTAATTCTTTTTTCTTTAGCAACATTTACTATACTTTTCTTCTCTAATTTTGATCTAAAGAAGTTAATTCCCATTTTTTTGTTGGCATTTTTAGTGATATTCTTTTTAACAAAAACAGCGAATTATAGAGAAGAAAGAATTAAAAGTTTCTCTATGGAAGGGAAAATTTTTCCTTTATTTTCTACTTATCAACAACTCCAAGCTATTAGAATAATTCGAGATGGAGGAATTATAGGAAAAGGCTGGGGAAGAAATTTTTACAAATTTTTTCTTCCTGAGTCTTACAATGATTTCATTTTTCCTGTCATTTTGGGAGAGGGAGGATGGATTGCGGGATTTATTTTAATAGCTCTTTATTCTTTGCTCATATATAATGTTTTTCTTTTTGCAATGGAAGAAAAGAATATCTTTAATTATTTGTTATTAACAGGAATTATGAGTTTTTGGTGTTGGCAAATTCTTTTAAATATTTTTATGAGTTTAGGCTTTTTACCTGTAATGGGATTACCCTTGCCTTTTGTAAGTTTTGGAGGATCTTCTTTAATTTCTAATTGGATGAAGGTAGGATTAATATTGAAAATAAGTTCTCAGAGAGGATGAATTATGAAAAGTATTGTTTTTGTTTCTGGAGGAACAGGAGGGCACATATATCCAGCTCTTTATCTTGCGGAGTTTATAAAAGATAAAGATCCATCAATACTTATCAGTTTTATAGGAAGAAGAAATGGTATAGAATCTAAGATTTTCTCTGAGAAATTTCCCTTTTATGGTCTTTCTCTTCCAAAAGCTTCTCAGCTAAAACCCTGGAACTATGTAAAGGCATATCTCGAGGGGAGAAAAATATTAAAAAAATTAAAGCCTGATTTATTGATTATTTTTGGAAGTTATATTTCTGTACCTATTTTATTAGAGGCAATTCGAAGGAAATATCCATTCTTTCTTCATGAACAAAATGTTTTTCCTGGAAAAGCGATAAGACTTTTTAATTTCTTTTCTGAAGGAGTTGCTATAAGTTTTTTAAAAACTAAAGAATATCTTCCAAAGAGGAAAATTTTTTATACTGGAAATTTTGTTAGAAAGGAATTGTTGACAATGGAAAAAGCAAGTTGTAAAAAGGAATTAGGATTTGATTTAGATAAAAAACTTCTTCTTGTCACGGGAGGAAGTCAAGGGGCAAAAAGAATAAATGAGTTAGTTAAAAATATTGTTCCCTATCTTATTGATATGAACTGGCAAATTTTACATCAGATTGGAGAAGAAAAATATAAGGAATTTATGAAAGACATAAATGAAGAATGGCTAAAAAAAGGATATCGCCCTGTTCCCTTTATTAAAGAAATTGAAAAAGCAATTTGTGCATCAGATCTTGCTATAAGTAGAGCAGGTGCTACAACTATTTATCAGTTTTTAGTAGGAAAACTTCCTGCTATTTATATTCCTTATCCTTATGCAAAGGATAATCATCAAGAGTATAATGCTAAGTTTGTTGTAGAATGTGGATTAGGAGAAGTTGTTAAAGAGAAGGATTTATCAGAAGAGGTTTTATTAAAAAATATACTTGAATGGAATGAAGAAAAATTCAGACTCTATGCTCAAAAATTTGATTCTTTAGCTCTTCCCGATGCTAGAGAGAGATTTTGGGAAATTATTAAAAGTTATTTGGAAAGGAGGAACTTGGAGTGATCTCTTCGGAAAGGGTTCATTTCATTGGTATTGCTGGGACAGGGATGAGTGCTTTAGCTTATATTTTATCTGAAAGGGGGTATAAGGTCTCAGGTTCTGATTTACAGGAAAATTTATCTACAATAAGACTTAGGTCAAAGGGGGTAAAAATTTATTTTGGTCATAGAGCAGAACAAATTGAAGATGCTCAATTAATTGTAGTTTCTTCCGCAATTCCTGAGGATAATGAAGAGCTTGTAGCAGCACGAAATAAAAATATCCCTATTCTACAACGAGGAGAATTATTGGCCTTATTAACAAAGGAAAAGAAGTCTATTATAATTTCTGGTGCTCATGGAAAAACAACAACAACCTCTATGATTGCTATGGTTTTAGAAAAAAATAACTTAGATCCTACAGTTTTGGTGGGGGGAGAAGTAGAGGATATTGGTGGTAATGCAAAATTAGGAAAAGGAGAATATTTAGTTGCAGAAGCTGACGAGAGTGATGGTTCTATGTTAAAGCTTTTTCCTTATCTTCTCATAGTGACTAACATTGACAATGATCACTTAGACTACTATGGAAACGTAGAAAAAATTAAAGAAGCTTTTCTTTCTATGATAAATAAAGTCCCAGAAGATGGATATGTGATTTTAGGCAAAGAAAGTTCTTACCTAAGAGAGCTTTTGCCAAAAATAAAACGTAGCTATTTTACTTATGGTCTTGAAAGAGATAACGATTTTTATCCTGAAAATATATATTTGAGTTTTAACGGCTCAGAATTTGATGTAAATTTTAAGAAGATGAAGTTAGGGAGAGTAAAATTAAATGTTCCTGGTATTCATAATATTTACAATGCTCTTTCTGCTATAGCTGTTTCAGAGATTTTAGGACTTGATACTTCTGAGAGTATAAAAGCTTTAGAGAGATTTAAGGGTGTTCAAAGAAGATTGCAATTAAAGGGTAGAATCCAAGATATTCTTATTTTTGATGATTATGGACACCATCCTACTGAGATTAGAGCGACTTTGAATGCATTAAAACTTTATAATAGAAGGTTAGTTGTAGCTTTTCAACCTCATAGATATACTCGGACTTATTATTTATTAGAAGAACTAGCGGACTCTTTGAGAAATGCTGATGTGGTAATAATTACAGAGATTTATCCTGCTGGGGAAAAACCTATTTTTAAAGTTTCAGGAAAGAATGTTTATGATATCTTAAGAGAAAAAGAACCGCAAAAAGAAATATATTTTTGTGAAAATTTAACTGATGTTGCTAAAAAAGCTCATGAGGTTTTAAAGGATAAAGATATTTTTCTTACCCTTGGCGCAGGAAATATCTGGAAGGTGGGAGAAGCCTTGTTAACTTATAATATGAAGGAAGATAAGAATGATTTTTCCCATTGATTTAAAATTTAACGGTAAAATTTTAACTAATGCTTTCTTAGCACCATATACTTCTTTTAAAATAGGTGGAAAAGTAGATTATTTAGTTTTTCCTTATACATGGAATGATGTTTTCTTAATCTTAGAATGGGCAAAAAAAGAGGGTATTCCTTTTAAAATAATGGGACAGGGAAGTAATATTTTAGTTCCTGATGAAAAGATGTCTGGAATAGTTATTAAGATAAATCGTAATTTAGGCAAAATTAAAAGAATTTCTGAAGAATATTTAGAAGTAGAAGCAGGATGTCTTTTATCAGATCTTTTATCTTTTTTAATGAAAAATAACTTAGGAGGACTTGAATTCTTAGTAGGAATACCAGGAAATATTGGAGGCTCGGTTTTTGGAAATTCAGGTGCTTTTGGAAATTCTATAGGAGAATTTGTCAAGGAAGTAGTAGTTATAGATGAAAATCTAAATTTAAAAATTTTAAAAAATTCTGATCTTTTCTTCAGTTATCGAAAATCAAATATTAAAGAAGAATATATTATAAAATCTGTATTACTAAAAGTTAATAAACAGAGTAAGGAGAAGACCTATAACTTGTTATTAAAGTATCTAAGAGAAAGACAAAAAAGAATACCTAAATTTCCATCTGCTGGAAGTATTTTTAAAAATCCACCAAATGTTAGTGCTGGATATCTGTTGGAAAAGGTTGGAATGAAAGGAAAAAGAGTAGGTAATGTTATGGTTTCTCATGAGCATGCAAATATTATAATAAATTTAGGAGGAGGAAAAGCCAAAGAAGTTAAGGAATTAATAAATATCATGAAAGATAAAGTGAAAGATCATTTTAATGTAGATTTAGACTTAGAAATAAAAATATGGTGAGAAGATGAGAATTTTTATAATTCTATTGCTTTTATTTGTAATTTCTATGGGATTTATCTTTAGGATTAAAGTTGATCCATTTGATGAAAAATTGTTTTCTCTTTTAAAAGAGAAATATTATAAAAAATTTTATATTCTTTGTAATTTTAGAAGTCTTCGTGAAGATTTAGAAAAAGACAAAATTTTAATTAGAAAATTAAGTTTTTCTCCTTGGACCCTTTATCTTTCCTGGGAGCGGGAACATACTTTAATATATATTAAAACTGAGAAGGAAGAAAAATTTATAAACCAGAAAGGAGAATTGATGTCAGATTATAAACCTGTTAAGAATACTATTAGAGTTAATAATGTTGCTAGAAAATCTTTAAAAGAAATAGTTAAACTGATAGATTCTTTATCAAAGGCTATAGATATAAAAGAAATTATTTTAAAATCGAAATATTTCGAGGTAAAAACCTCTTCTGGGTCTATGCTCATGGGTTACGAGAATATCGAAGAAAAATTTAAAACTTTAAAATACATTTTACTTGTTTTAGATAAAAAATACTTCATAGACCTCAGATTTAAAATACCTGTTATAAAGGGCCTATAATGTCACAAATTTTTGTAGGGATAGATTTAGGATCTACAAAAATTGCAGCTCTCGCAGGAAGAATTGAGGGAGAGAATATAGAAATATTGGGTTTTTCTTTAGTTCCATCCCAAGGAATAAAATATGGGAATATAGTTGACGTTATAGGAGCTAGTAATTGTATTGCTGAATCCATGAAAAGAATAGAAAAAATGATTGGTACAAGGTTAGAACAAAAAGTTATTGTGGGAATTGGAAATGACCAGATGATGGTTACTCCAAGCAAAGGTATGGTAATTATGAAAAGCAGAGATCAGGAAATAAGTCCTGAAGATGTAGAAAGAGCAATAGAAGCTGCAAAAATGGCACCTTTACCTCCAAATAGAGAAATAATTTATACTATAAAAAGAGAATTTCACGTAGATGGACAAAATAGCATTGAAAATCCTGTAGGTTTAATTGGAACACGATTGGAAGCAGATGTTCTATTAGTATCTTATGATAATATTCAATTAAAAAATATTAAAAATGCCTTTGAAAGAGCTAATTTAGAAATAGAAGGCTTCATACCAAAAGAGATTGCAGCTTCTGAGGCGGTTTTAAGCTCTCAGGAAAAAAAATTAGGAGTTGCCTTGGTTGATATAGGAGGAGATTTGACAAATTTAGCAATATATCAAGATGGCTCTGTTCTTGCCACTGGAGTTTTAAGATTAGGAGGAGAAAGAATCACAAGGGATTTAGCTGTCGGATTAAGAATAAAAATCGAAGAGGCAGAAAAAGTGAAAAAAATATTAGGAACATTAAAAGGAGAAAAAGAGGAGTCTTTAGAGGTTATCTCTCTTCAAGAGAAAAAAATAAAAGTATCTTCTTTTCAAGTGAGAGAAATTCTTCAACCAAGGGTTGAAGAAATATTAGAATTTATTGAAAAGAAACTAAGAGATCTTAACTATCCCTTAGAACTTATTCCCGGAGGCTTAGTTATTACAGGAGGAACTTCTCTTTTGGATGGTTTTGTAGAATTTGCTTCGGAATATTTAAAAATACCCGTAAGAAGAGGCTATCCATTGGAACTTTCAAAATATATTCCAGAAAAAGATGCATATTTTTATTCTGTTGCCATGGGACTTTTGTTAAGGGTAAGAGAAGATAAACTTAATCTGAGAGAAAAATATCCTGTTATTAAATCTATAAAAAATAAGATAAAAAAAATTTTTAAACCTTTTAGAGAAATGTATTTTTAACTTAGAAAGGGGTGACTCTCTTGCTACCACAAAAATTTTCAAAAGATGAGCAAGAAAATAAAAAAGGGGGAATAATTAAGGTTGTAGGAGTTGGAGGAGCAGGAGGAAATGCGATAAATCGAATGATTGAATCTGGAGTGCAAGGGGCTGAGTTTATTGCTGTAAATACAGATCTAAGAATACTAGAATTAAATAAAGCCCCAATAAAAATTCAAATAGGTGCAAATTTAACTCAAGGATTGGGAGCAGGAGGAGATCCAAAAGTAGGGGAGAAATCAGCTTTAGAGAGTGAAGATATAATAAGGGATTATCTTCAAAATTCAGATATGATTTTTATAACCGCAGGTATGGGGGGAGGAACGGGGACAGGAGCTTCTCCTGTTATTGCAGAAATTGCAAGAAGTTGTGCAAAGCTAGTAGTTGCTGTGGTAACCCTTCCTTTCAGTTTTGAAGGTAGAAAAAAAAGAGTTACAGCTATTGAAGGTATAGAAAGATTAAAGGAAAAAGTTGATGCAATAATTATTATTAACAATGATAAGCTTTTACAGATATCAGATAAGTCTACGTTCTTTAATGATGCCTTTAAATTAGCAGATGAAGTATTAAAACAGGCAATTCAGAGTGTAACAGAGATTGTTAATGTTCCTGGATTGATAAATATAGACTTTAATGACTTACAAAACATTATGTCAAATGCAGGATCTGCCTATTTAGGTATTGGAATTGGAAAAGGAGAAAATAGAGCAAAAGAAGCTGCAAAAATGGTTTTACAGAGTCCTATTCTTGATGTTTCTATCTCAGGTGCAAAAGGTGTTGTATTTAATGTGACTGGAGGAAATGATCTTACTCTTTCAGAAGTCTCGGAAATTTCAGAACTTATTGTTCAAAATGCAGATCCAGAAGCAAACATTAAATTTGGAGCAGTGATTGATGCATCTATGGAAGGTATAATTAAGGTAACATTAATTGCTACGGGTTTTGATCAGAAGGAGATTTATAAAGAGGATTCCTCAAAAGAGAAAAAAGAGATTTATAATTATAATCTTTCTGAAAATGATATAGAAATTCCTGCTTTTTTAAGAAGAAGACGTCAAATATAAATTGAGCTGGAATTTTAAAAAAAGAATTAGAGAAATTTTAGAAAAAGAAAGGGGATATAAGCTTTCAAAAAGAGGTGGAGATGTAAGCGTTTTATTAATCTTTCCTAATAAATATTCTTTATCTTTAAGCAATTTAGGTTATCTTACCATATATAAACTTTTTAATGAACAAAAGGGAATTTTATGTGAGAGAGCTTTTATACCTGATGATTTTCCAGAAAACTCTGATTTCCCTCTTTACTCCTTAGAGAGTCAAAGACTAGGAAGAGATTTTGATCTTTGGGCTTTTTCTTTAAGTTTTGAATTAGATTACTTTAACGTAATAAAAATCTTAGAAAGCCAAAAAATCCCTCTTTTTTCTAATGATAGAATGGAAAATTATCCCTTAATTATTGCGGGAGGTATAGCAATAAGTTCTAATCCTGAGCCCTTGGCAGATGTATTCGATCTAATATTTATAGGAGAGGGAGAAAATTTTATTGAAAAATTTTCGGAAAAGCTTATTAATAAGAAAATATATAATTGGAACAAAAAAAGATTTCTAGAAGAGGTCTCGGAAATAAATGGGGTCTACATTCCCAGATTTTCTACACCTATTTACGATGAAGATAATAAAATTCTAGGTTACAAGTCGATGCAAAAGTTACCCATAAAGAGAGAGATTAATTTAAATTTTTCAAGAAATTTAGTTTTCTCTCCTATAATTAGTCCTTTATCTTTCTTTTCTAATATGGTACTTTTAGAAGGAGTAAGAGGATGTATTTATCAGTGTAGATTTTGTCTCGCAGGATATTTTTATAGACCGTCAAGAAAATTAGATTTAAAATCTGCAGTTTTAGAAGTTTACAAAAATTTTTCTTTTGATTTTAGAATTGGTTTGATCTTACCTTCTATTGATAAATCTATCTCTTGGAAGGAAATAAAAGAAATTATAAAGGAAAATGAATTACTTATTTCTTTTTCCTCTCTAAGATTAGATCAATTAGATGATGAAATATTGGATATTTTATTTCAATCAAAACAAAAAACTCTAACTTTAGCTCCAGAAGTAGGAACTAATAGATTGAGAAGAGTAATAAATAAAAATTTTACCAATGATGATATATTAAATTTTTTCAATAAAATTCGATCTTTTCCTTTTAACAATCTTAAATTATATTTTATGTGTGGTTTACCCACAGAGACTCAGGAAGATATAGAAGAAATGATAAAGTTAGTGAAGGAGATAAAAAGTATTTTAAGAAAAAAACATGTTACTATAAGTTTGTCTTTTTTTGTTCCTAAGCCACATACTCCTTTTCAATGGGAAAAAATGTTCAAGGAAGAATACTTTGAAAAACAATCGAGACATATAATAAAAAATCTTAAAGAGATTGTGAATGTTCAAACAGAGGATATTCACTTAAGTCTGATTCAAGGACTTTTAAGTAGGGGGGATAGAAGAATATTTAAAATCTTTAGATATAATATTTCTTTGAAGAAATTAACTAGAATGTTAGATTGGGAGAAGGATTTTTTCCTTTTTAGAGAAAGAGAAAAATATGAATTTTTCCCGTGGGATATAATAGATATAGGTGTTAAGAAGGAATATTTATGGAGAGAAAGAGAAAAAGCATATCGAGGAGAAGTTACAGATCCTTGTTTTGAAGGTTGTAAAGTTTGTGGAATATGTTGAGATTTGGATATTGGAAGTCTCAACTATTAGATAGTTTTTCTGAGATATCTCATGGGTTTGCCTCGGAACCTTTTTCTTTTAATCTCTATTTTGATGTAAGAAATATTAAGGCTTTTATTTATCTATATAAACTTACAAAAATTCCTTTTAAAAATTGGATAATAGCAAAACAGATTCATAGTGATAATATCAATTATATAAAAAGAGATAATAATTTGTTCTTTCCTAAACTAGTAAAAAATACTGACGCTCTTTTAGTATCAGAAAAAAACAAAATGATAATAATGTTTTTTGCAGATTGCTTTCCTATATACATATATATTCCCAAAATACCTTTAGTAGGGTTAATCCACGTGGGATGGAGAGGAGCAATTAAAAGATTTCCTTTTAAGGTATTAAAAGAGCTTTTCGAAAATTATAAGTTATCACCAAATGAGATTTATTTGGCAATAGGACCTGGAATTCAGAAGTGTTGTTTTCAAGTTGGGAGAAATTTTATTAATTACTTAGACGAACAGAGTATGAAATATCTAGAAAAAATTAACGATAGCTTATATTTTAATTTACTAGGATTTATACTTTCTCAAATTTTTAAATATAATCTGCCATCAGAAAATTTAGATATTTCAAATATTTGTACAAAATGTAGTTTGAATTTTTATTCTTTTAGAAGAGATAAAACAAATAAAAGAAATGTTGGGTTTATTTATATAAAATAATCTTTCATTTTAAAGACAAAAGTTGTAAAATTCTAAAGGGATAAAGTTAGGGAATATGATCGATGATTTAAATTATATTAGAGAAAATTGGGAAAAGGTAAGAGAAAACATAGAAAGAATAGCATGTCGTGTGGGAAGAAGAGTTGAAGAGATAAAAGTAGTTGCAGTAGCAAAGGGAGTATCTTCTTCTCATGTTAAAGAGGCTTTTTTTTCTGGAATAAAAATGATTGGCGAAAATAGAGTTCAAGAAGCAGAAAAGAAAATTATGGAACTTTCAGATCTTCCTATAGAGTGGCATATGGTGGGACATTTACAAATTAATAAAGTTAAAAAAGCAGTAAAATTATTTTCTTTAATTCATTCCTTAGATAGATTTTCCCTAGCTTATGAATTAAATAAAGAGGGAGAAAAACTAGGAAAGAAAATTCAGGTTTTAATTCAATTTAATACTTCGGGAGAACCATCAAAATTTGGATTTAGAGAAGAAGACTTTTATAAAAACCTTGATAGTATTATGAATTTAAAAAACATTGAAATATTAGGACTTATGACTATTGGTCCTTTAACTTCGGATAAAAATTTAATAAGAATATCTTTTAGAAAGTTATATGAAATTAGAGAAAAATTAAAAATAGAAACAGGCTTAAAATTGCCATACCTTTCTATGGGGATGTCTGATGATTACTCCATTGCAATAGAAGAAGGAGCGAATCTTTTGAGACTAGGAAGAATAATATTTTTAAAAGATTTTGAGGTGATATTATGAAAAAAATTCTTCTAGTTGAAGACGATAAAGGAATTGTTAATTCTTTATTTTTACTTCTTACCAAGGAAGGATATAAAGTTGAAACTGCGTATAATGGAATAGAAGCTTTAGAGAAATTTAAGACTTTTAATCCTGATTTGATACTCTTAGACCTTCTTCTTCCTGAGAAGGATGGTTGGGAGGTTTGTAAAGAAATAAGAAAATCTAGTAACGTACCAATAATTATGCTAACTGCAAAAGACCAAGAAATAGATAAGGTTATAGGATTAAAATTAGGAGCAGATGATTATATAACGAAGCCCTTTGGAGCAAAAGAATTATTAGCAAGAATTGAGGCTGTTCTTAGAAGGGTTCAGTCTAATTTTATAAAAGATAAAAAAATTATTATTCCTCCTTTTGAAATGGATTTAAATAGGAGAATAGTAAAGATAGAGGGAAAAGAAGTAAATCTTTCTTATAGAGAATTTGAGATACTAAAATTATTTCTATCGTCTCCTGGTGTTGTTTTAACTAGGGAAAATATTATAAAACATATCTGGGGAGAAAATTTCTGGGGTGAACCAAGAACGGTAGATGTTTATATAAGATGGCTAAGAGAAAAAATTGAGGAAGATCCTAGTCATCCCAAATACATAGTGACTGTTAGAAATTTAGGATATAAATTTCAAGGGGGGACCTAAGATAGGAAGTTATGAGGAAAGATGGGAAACTTTAAGTAAAAACATTTGTGTAGGAGTATTGATAGTGGATGAAAAAGGATATATAAAATATCTAAATCCATATGTTACTTATTTATTAGAACTAAATTCTAAAGATCTTAATAATAAACTTTTTGAAGTAATTCCTGATTACGAGATAGATATGCTCTTTAAAAGAACTGTTAGTGAGAAAAGGAATCATGTAATTTCTATTTATTTCTGGGGAAAAGAAAAGAGACTATTAGAAATCAATTCTTTTTATTTACCTGAAAATAAAGAAGTTCTTTTTATAATTAATGATAAAAGTATATACGAAAAGCTTGAAGAGAATTATAAAGATTTTATAGCTAATGCTTCTCATGAATTGAGAACACCTCTTACATCAATGCAAATTCTTTTAGATCTTTTCTCTGAAAGAAAAATCACTCTTGAGGAAATATATAATGAGTTTTTCCCTTATTTCAGAAAAGAAATAGAGAGGATGAGTAAGTTAGTAAATAACCTTCTAAATCTTTCACGCCTTGAGGCTGGAGTAGTAGAATTAAACCTGCAAAATATATTTCTTGTTGATATTATTGAAAAAGTTTTAAACAGTTTAAATCCTCTTATAAAGAAAAAGAATTTAAAATTAAATTTAAAAATCTCTTCCTCTTTAATGCTACACGCAGATCCTCAACATCTTGAAACTATTCTTTTTAATCTTCTCGAAAATGCTGTAAAATATACTCCAGACAAAGGTAGGATAGAGATTTCAGCAAGCGAAGATTCTGAAAAAATAATTTTGTCAATTAAGGATACAGGAATAGGAATATCGGAAAAGGATTTACCTTATATTTTTGATAGATTTTATAGAGCTGATAGAGCAAGAAGTAGCGAGGATGGATTTAGCAGTGGTCTTGGGCTATCTATTGTTAAGAAGTTAGTTGAAAAACATGGATGGGAAATATCAGTAGAAAGCAAGATTAATCAAGGAACAGATTTTAAAATATTTATCCCCAAAAGAAAGGAAGGAGAATAAAATGGTTGAAATTTTACCTTTTTCAGGATACAGATATCATAATAAAATTCCTTTAGAAAAAGTTTTATGTCCTCCTTATGATATCATTTCAGAAGAAGAAAAATTAGAATTTTTAAAATCTCATCCTTATAATTTTGTCCGTTTGACCCTAGGTGAGAAAATTCCAGTTGATTACAGAGAAACTAATAAAATCCTGATGGATTGGATTGGAAAGGAAATTTTGGTGAAAGAAGAAAAATCCTTTTATGTTTATAAACAAAAATTCTTATGGCATGGAAGAAAAGAAGTAAGTTGGGGACTTTTATGTATTATGAAAATTCAGCCCTTAGGGGAGGAAGACATACTTCCTCATGAGCAGACTTTTTTTGCTCCTAAGATGGATAGATTAGAAGTTTTAAGACAGTGTAATGCAAATTTTGAGCCTATTTGGGGTATATATGAGGATAAAGAAGGATTTATGTCAAATATATGGAGAAATTTAAGCGAAAGGGAACCTCTATTGCATGTAGAAACATGGGATAAGAGGGAACATATATTATGGAAGGTACCATCATACTTTGAAAACGAAATAAAAGAATTTTTTAAAACTAAAAAAATCTTGATTGCAGATGGGCATCACAGATATGAGGCATCTTGGAGTTATTATCAAGAGAAGAAAGAAGACAAATTTGGATATATATTTATTTTGCTTACAGATCTCTATGATCCTGGAATTAAAGTTTTACCGACTCATAGGTTGTTAAGAAAAGGAATTAATATCTCCTTAAAGACCTTAGAAGAATATTTTGAGATAATGGAAGAAGAATTTAAAGAGGATTTAGATCTGTTATTTAATCCTTCTAATCCTTTTATTTATTTTTATGACGGTATGAAATTATATAAGCTTTTTCCTAAAATTAAATATTTATCTTTTAAAAAAGAAAAATCAAATATTTGGTGGATTCTTCCTACCACTTTATTGCAAAAAGGAGTTTGGGAAGGTATTTTAAATATAAAAGAAGGAGAACTTCAAGAGAAGAATTTTATTAGATTTTCTCATAGCATAAAGGAAGTTGATGAACTTATTAAGAATGAAGATTTCAGTTTTGCTTTTCTTCTTCCAGCGATTCCCTTAGAAATAATATTCACTCTTGCTATAAAAGGCGAAAGACTTCCTCAGAAATCTACATATTTTTATCCAAAACCTATATCGGGATTGGTGTTTTGGAAGATAGACCATGAGAAATAGAGAATTAAAAATAATTCTCCTAGTTTTTATTTTAATTGTTATAGGCCTTTTTTCTATATATAGTGCAACTATAAGTAGACTTTTGGGAAAAAATCTATCACCTTTTCTTTTTGTAGAAAGACAGTTAATTGCTTTTATAATTGGTTTAATTTTGTTTTTTCTAATCTTAAGTTTTCCTTATAGAGCCTTAGAGAGATCATGGTTTTTTATTTATTTAATAAATTTAATTTTACTTATTGGAGTATTCTTTTTCGGAAGAGAAACCTTAGGAGCTCAGAGATGGTACTCAATTTTTGGTTTTTCTTTTCAACCCTCTGAATTATCTAAATTGTTTATAATACTTTCTTTATCAGGATATTTCTGTGAAACAAAAAAGAAAAAGGGAGAATTAGGTATTACCGAGTTCTTTTTTGCTTCATTGCTTTTGTTTTTAACAGCATTAGCGATATTTCTACAGCCAGATCTTGGAACTGCAATAATTATAGCCTTAACAGGGCTATTTTTAGTTTTTATTTCAGGAATTCCTAAGAGATATATTATTAAAACTATTATGGCTTTTATTCTTCTAATTCCTTTTTTTTGGTTTATTCTAAAACCATATCAGCAACAAAGAATAATTACTTTTTTAAATCCTTATAAAGATCCATTAGGTAGCGGTTATCAAGTCTTACAGGGATTAATAGCTATTGGTTCTGGAAGAGTTTTAGGGAAGGGTTGGTTAGGAGGTCAACAGACTCATCTTAATCTTATTCCAGAGCAACATACAGATTTTATATTTACCGTAATAGGAGAAGAATTTGGTTTTATCGGAGGAGTGATCTTGTTATTAATATATTATCTTCTATTTTATTATTTGTGGAAAATTTATATTAATATAAATGAAAATTTTGGAAAAATGATAGTAGGAGGAATTCTTTTCAGTTGGTTAATTCAAACATTTATAAACATTGGCATGGTTTTAGGATTATTACCTGTTGTGGGTGTTCCTTTGCCCTTTGTAAGTTTTGCACGGTCTTCTTTGATAACTAATCTTATGATGTTAGGTTTTTTAGTGAATATTTCTATAAGAAGTGATAGGATGCTCCATGTATAAAATTAATGAAATTCTAAAGGAAGTTAAAACTCCTGGAAGATATATTGGAGAGGAGTTTAATGTAATCAAAAAAAACTGGGACGATGCTAGATTGCGTGTTGCATTAGCTTATCCTGATCTTTATGAAATCGGAATGTCAAATCTTGGATTTCAAATAGTATATCATCTACTAAATAAAAGAGAAGATACTCTTTGCGAAAGAGTTTTTGCTCCAGATTTGGATATGGAGAAATTTCTTAGATCATATAAAATACCTATATTTACCTTGGAGAGTAAAACTCCTTTATTTAAATTTGACTGGATTGGTTTTAGCATATCCTATGAACTTAATTATTCTGGAATTTTAAATATTTTAGATCTTGCAAATATGTCTGTTTTTAGTAGGTACAGAAAAGAAAAAGATCCTGTAATCATAGCAGGTGGTCCCTCGGTATTAAATCCAGAACCTTTAGCCCCTTTTATAGATGTTTTCTTTATAGGAGAAGTAGAGGATGCCATTGATGAATTAGTAAATACTTACTTAGAATGGAAAGAAAGTAAAGAGTCAAAATTGGAGCTATATAAAAGATGGGTTAAAATTGAGGGAATTTACATTCCTTCTCTTTATGAGGATATTTCTATAACTCCTAAATATCTTTGGGTTCCTGAAAAAATTAGCAGAAGAATAGTAAAGGATTTAGATAATGCTTATTTTCCAACAAAACCATTGGTTCCTTTACAATCCGTTGTGCATGACAGAGGAATTGTAGAAATAATGAGAGGATGTCAGAGAAATTGTAGATTTTGTTTTGCTGGATATATTTATAGGCCTAAAAGGATAAGAAAACCCGAAAAAGTCAAAGAAATCGTTAGGGAACTTTTTAAAAATACTGGTTATGAAGAAATTACTCTTCTTTCTTTAAGTAGTAATGATTATCCCTATATAGAATCTTTGATACATGATCTAAATGAAGAGTTCGCAGGAAAATACTTAAATTTTTCTTTGCCATCCTTAAGAGCTGATAAGTTTTCTCTTCAGTTATCAGAAAAACTACAAAGGGTAAGAAAGTCAGGATTAACCTTTGCAATAGAAGCAGGAACAGAAAGACTGCGTCGAGTAATTAATAAAGGATTAAAAACTGAAGATTTTCTTGCTACTATTAAAAATGCTTATGATATGGGATGGAGAAGAGTAAAACTTTATTTTATGTTAGGACTTCCTACTGAGAAAAAGGAAGATATTGAAGAATTAGTTGCCTTGATTTTGAAGATGAAAAATCAAAATAAAGGAATGCTTTTTCATCTTAGTTTTTCTATATTTATCCCAAAACCTCATACTGCTTTTCAATGGGAAAGATTTGAAGAAAAGGAAGTAATCGAAGGTAGGAAAAAATATATTTATGAAAATTTAAAAAAAGGATCATTTATTATAGATTTTCATGATTACAATATGAGTTTATTAGAGGCAGTATTTTCAAGAGGAGATAGAAAATTGTCTAATGTCTTATTTTCAGCATGGAAAAAGGGAAGTAGATTAGAAGGATGGAGGGATTATTTAAATATTTCTATTTGGGAAGAAGCTTTTAAGGAAAATAAAATTGATCCTCGGGATTATTTAAAAGAAAGAGACCTAGATGAAGCTCTTCCATGGGATCACATCGTTACTGGAGTTTCGAAAGAGTTTCTGAAAAAGGAAAGAGAAAAAGCATATAGAGAAGAGGAAACTCCTCCTTGTGAATGGAATCACTATTGTGAGTTTTGTGGAATAATACATTATGAATAACTATATATATCGTCTTTGTTATTATAAAATAGGAAGTCTAAAATATGTAAGTTTCCGAGATTTTACAAAGTCTATTATTAGAGCTTTGAGAAGGACAGAGATTCCTATTCTCTATTCTCAAGGATTTAATCCTATGCCTGTTATTTCCTTTTCAATTCCTGTTCCTGTTGGTGTAGAGAGTAAAAGGGAGTGGTTAGATATAGTTCTCAAAGAAAAAGTATCTGAAGATTTTATTATAAAAGAATGGAATAAACAATTGAATTTGGATGCCCAGTTTTATGAATGTTATTTCTTAAAAGAGAAGAAAGAACCAATAGAGATAAAATATATAAAATACAATCTTGAAATTTTCTCCCAATCTTTAGAATTTCTTTATGGAGATTTGAATATATTTTATTCAAAAAATTTATTCAATATTCTTGTAAGAAGGGGAGAAAAGATAAAAGAATTAGATCTTAAAGAATATTTAGTAGAGATAAAAATAGAAGAAGATAAAAATATTAATATACATGCATTAACTAAAGTTATAAATGGAAGTTTAATTAGAGGTGAAGAAATTTTAGAAATCTTTTCATATAAACCTTTACTCATAAATCAAGTTAGAGAGCTTTTATTATGAAAAGATATAAATTGATTATAAGCGATTTTGATGGAAGCTTAGTAGGGAAGGACTTAAGAATATCTCAAGAAAATCTTGAGGCTCTGAAAGAGCTTAGAGAAAATGGATTAGATATCACTTTAGCTACAGGAAGAAGGCTTCAATCTGTAAAGCCTTTTATGGATAAGTTAGGAATTAAGCTTCCTGTAATTTTATATAATGGTGCTGGCATTTATGATCCTGTAAATAATATATGGTTATATAGAAAATTTTTAGATCCAAACATATTTAAAGATATTCTTGAGTTTTTAAGATCTCTTAATTTGAAGATTCTTCTTGGTGTATACTGGAAGGATGAGCTATGGGAGTTAGAAGAATTTGAGTCTGTTGATAATATTATGAGGAATGATTTAGTTAAATTCTTTATAGAAGCTCAAAGGGAAGTTTTAGAGGAATTAAAAGAGTTATTAGAAATTTATTATAAAGAAAAAGCTGAAATTGTTTTCTCAGGAGAGGCATATTTAGAAATATTACCAAAAGGATGCTCAAAAGGGAATGCAATGTTATGGCTAGTAAATTTCTTAAATATATCACCCAAGGAGGTTATTGCTATTGGAGATTACGATAATGATATAGATCTACTAGAAAAAGCAGGTTTAGGAATTGCTTTACCTGATAGTTCTTTTAAAATAAAAGAAATAGCGGATTACATAGCCCTTTCTGGACCAGAGTTGATTTTAGAGGAAATATTAAAAAAATTTATAAGGAGTGAAAAATCATGATATTAGTAATTTCTACTGTTAAAAATGAAGAGGAAGGAAAAAGAATTGTAAATCTTCTTCTTGATGAGAAATTGATTGCTTGTGGAAATATTATATCCCAAGTAAAGTCTTTATTTTTCTGGAACAATATTAAGGAAGAAGTAGAAGAGTGTGTTTTATTTTTAAAAACTTCTCAAGAAAAGTTTCCTGTTTTAATTAGAAGATTAAAGGAAATTCATAGTTATGAATTACCTGAAATAATAGCAATTCCAATAAATTTAGGAGACCCAATCTATTTAAAATGGATAGAAGATTCTACAAAATAGATGAATTTTATATGAATATAGCAATAAAAGAAGCTAAAAAAGCATTAAATAAAAAAGAAGTTCCTGTTGGGGCTGTTTTGGTTGATAAAGATGGAAATATTTTAGCAAAGGGCTATAACTTAAAAGAAAAGAAAAAGGATCCTTCTGCCCATGCTGAAATTGTAGTTATCAGAAAGGCCTCTAAGAAATTAAATAATTGGAGATTAGAAGGATGTTCAATATATGTCACATTACAGCCCTGTTTAATGTGTTTTGGGGCTTTAGTTCAAGCACGAATAAAAAGATTAATTTTTGGAGCTTATGATCCAAAAGAAAATATTCTTGAAACAATATACTCGAATTATGATATTGAAATAAAAGGTGGAGTTTTAGAAGAAGAATGTTCTAATTTATTAAAATCTTTTTTTAAAATAATTCGAGATTTTTCAGGCTTAGGATTTTATGGTAAAATATAACGACGGGGAGAGGTGGCTGAGTGGACGAAGGCGCTCGCCTGGAGAGCGAGTAGGCCGCGAAAGCGGTCTCGTGGGTTCGAATCCCACCCTCTCCGCCATTTTATCTTAGGTGTTTTAAAATGGAATTAAGGAATATATTAAGTACGGGAAGTATAATTTTGAGTTTTTTATTGGGATTTTTATCTGCCTATGCAGTAGTTAAGGAATTAAATTTTTCTATTTTATTTAAAAACGAAAAAAGTATAGGAGCAACTATTGCAAAACTTATAATATTTATAATAATCTGGGCTTTTGTAGGGCAATTCTTAAGTTTTATTTTTGTTTTAGTAAGATTACAGGAATGAACTCAGGGCTATGCTTAGGTGGGGAGCTAGCGGTGCCCTGTACCTGCAATCCGCTATAGCAGGACCGAAAGGCCACCTGAGGCTTATCCTTGTAGAAAAGGGAGGAATATGGGGGCGATGAAAATCAGGACCTGTGCAATAGGAGAACTTCAAACCCCGCCAGGTCCGAAAGGAAGCAACGGTAAGAAGTTTTTCCTATGTGCCGCAGGGATCCTGGTTGGAGCCTACCAATCCTCTACTATCTGGAAGGATAAAGTCGAGGGTGGAGGCATAGCCCTGAGATAAATATAAAATATGTGGATAGATTTACATACTCATTTAAACCATGAATCTTTATATAAGAACTGGAAGGAGATATACAAAAAAGCAAAGAAAGTTGGAGTTGAAGGTCTTATTATAGTAGGATTTGATTTTGATTCCAGTAGAATTGCAGTAGAAATTTCTTCGTGTGAAGATAAAATTTTTGCATCTATAGGAATTCATCCTCATGATGCTGATTCTTTGAATTATAGCGATTTTCAATGGGAGGATCTTATAACTTCAAAAACTATTGCTATTGGAGAAATAGGATTAGATTATTATAAGATGTATTCTTCAAAGGAAAAGCAAATAAAGATATTTAGAGAAGGGCTAAATTTCGCTAAAAAATATAATCTTCCTTTAATTATCCATTGCAGAGAAGCTTATCAAGATTTAATAAAAATTTTAAAAGAAGAGAGAGTATGGGAACTTAAAGGAGTAATGCATAGCTTTTCTGGAAGTTATGAGATTGCAAAAATAATAGCAAATTGGAATTTTCTTTTCTCTTTTTCTGGCCCTATAACATACCCTAATGCTTCTCGTTTGAGAGAAGTAGTTTCAAAACTTCCATTGGATCTTATTGTTATAGAAACAGACTCTCCTTATCTTTCTCCTCAATCTAAACGAGGAAAAATAAACGAGCCATCTAATCTTTTAGAGATTGCCCAGAAATTAGCAGAGATAAAAAATATTTCTATAGAAAAATTAGAGGAAATATTACAAGAAAACATTAAAAAAATTTTTCCTAAGATGTTTGAAATATGAATACGGTATATATATTAGGAGATAATCTTTATCTTAACATAACTAATTGTTGTACTAATCGATGTATATTTTGTATTAAGAATTTTTCTAATGGAGTAGGCGATAAAATATTATGGTTAGATAGAGAACCTACCTATAGAGAAATTATTGAAGAACTAAAGGGTTATTTTCCTTTGAAAAGATATAAAGAAATTGTATTTTGTGGTTTTGGAGAACCTTTATTGCGGATAAATGTTGTAAAAAAAATAGCTGAGTTTGTTAAAAATTATGATTCTTCTGTATTTCTTCGGATAGATACTAATGGACACGGAAATTTTTTTCATCAAAGAAATATTCTCTTGGATTTAAAAGATTTGATTGATTCTATATCTATAAGTCTTAATGCAGAAACTCCAGAAAAATATAACGAAATATGTAGACCTGTGTTTAAAGGCATATATGAAGAAATATTAGACTTTATAAAACTGGCAACTAAGTCTATAAAAACTGTTAAAATAACAATTGTGGATTTGCCAGTAATTGATAAGGCTTCATGTGAAAAGATAGCCTCAGAATTAGGGGTAAAACTTTATATAAGAAAATTTATAAAAACTTTATGAAGCCAATATATTTGGAAACTTTCAATAAAGGAGAACTGGATATAAAAATTAAAGAAGCTTACAGAAAGCTTGAATCTTGTGATCTATGTCCCCGAAATTGTAGGATAAATAGACTAAAAGGAGAAAAAGGATATTGTAAATCAGGGGCTGAACCTATTATTTCAGATTTTTTCCCTCATTTTGGGGAAGAGAAGGTTTTAGTTGGAAGAACAGGCTCAGGAACTATATTTTTCACTAACTGTAATCTTGGATGCATATTTTGCCAAAATTACTCAATAAGTCATCTTGGTATTGGAGAAAAAGTCTCTATTGAGAATTTAGCTAAAATTATGTTATACTTGCAAAGTTTGAAATGTAATAATATAAATTTAGTAACTCCTACCCATTTTGTACCACAGATTTTGGCAAGTCTAAAAATAGCAATTTTAGAAGGACTAAATATACCTTTGGTTTATAATACGAGTGGTTATGAGAATATTGAAACTTTAAGAATTTTGGAAGGGGTAATAGATATATATATGCCTGATATAAAATTTATTTCTAAAGAAGTTGCGCGAAAATTGGCTAATGCAGAAGACTATCCAGAAATAGCGAAAGAAGCATTAAAAGAAATGCAAAGACAAGTGGGAGATTTAGTTATAAATGAAGATGGGATTGCAGAGAGAGGTCTTATTGTAAGGCATTTACTTCTACCAAATAATCTTTCTGGAATTGAAGAATGGTTAGAATTTTTAAAAGAAGAAATATCTCCTAATGTATTTATTAATATTATGGATCAATATCGTCCTCTTTATAGAGCTTGGGAATATCCTGAAATCAATAGAGTTATTACTTGGGAGGAATATAAGGTTGCTATAAGATTAGCTAAAGATAAGGGATTTAGGAGAATATATCCGACATGATAAAAAGTAAATATAGATTCTTACTGAAATTTCTTATTTTGTTTGTGTTTTTTCTTTTCATTATAGTTCTTAATTTTTTTGATTTATTTTCTCTTTTAGAAAATAGAAGTATTGATTGGAGATTTCATATAAGAGGAGAGAAAAAAGCCCATAAAGATATAGTAATTATAGGAATAGATGATGAATCTTTACTTGAAATAGGAAATTGGCCATGGTCTCGAACAGTTCATGTGAAACTTTTAGATATAATAAAGAAACAAAAACCTAAGTTAATCGTTTTTGATATAATATTCGATGTAGAAACTAAAGAAGATAGAATTTTTGCTAAAAAGATTGAAGCTTTAAATAATGTACTTCTATCAAGTTATCTTTTTTCCTCTACAGATCCTAAGCTTAACGTTATTCTATTTCAAGTTAGAGAATCTACGCCTCTTTTGAAAAAATCTGCTGTTTATAATGGAATAAGCAACTTAGTATTAGATAAAGATAAAGTAGTTAGAAAAGGTAAATTATATTTTGAAGATTTTAATAGAAATAAATATTACTCCTTAGCTTTATATGCTTATTCTTATATAACTAAAGTTTCCATTCCATCTCTTTTAAAGATTTTCCCATCAGAATTTTATATTAATTTTTCTGGGGGGCCCTATAACATTAAAGTAATTCCTTATTATAGTATATTAAAAGGAGAAGCAGATATTAGTATTTTGAAAAATAAGATTGTTTTTATAGGTGCAGTTTCTGAATTACTCAAGGATTCTTATTTAGTTCCTTTTACAGGATATAGAAGATGGGGAAAAGTTTCACTAGGAAATATGTCAGGAGTTGAGATACATGCGAATATTTTGAGTAATTTATTGGATAAAAATTATTTACGTTCTCTCCCTTTTTGGTTTAATTTATTAATTTCTTTTCTAATACTTTTCATTACTGGTTTAATACAAGGAAAAAGAATAGTCATAAATTTAATTATAGCTTTTGTGAGTATAGTTATTTATTCTTTTATTAGCTTATATTTATTTAATAAAAATCTTATTATTCCTTTTACTTCACCAATTTTTTCTATAGTCTTAGGATTTATTGGGAATATTTTATATCAAAATATTCTACCTAAGGAGAGCTTAGAGGGCTTAATAATAAAAGGAAGATATAGACTTATTAAGAAACTCGGAGCAGGTGGAATGGCAACAGTATATTTAGCAAAGGATCTGTCTACTAGAGATAACGTAGCAATAAAGATTTTACATCCTCAATTTTCTGAAGATTCTCAAACAGTAGAGAGATTTTTAAGAGAAGCAAAAGCTTCAGCAATTTTAGAACATCCCAATATTGTTAGAGTTTTCGATCAAGGAAAGGAAGAAAATTATTATTTTATTGTTATGGAATATGTTACAGGAAAAGATTTGAAAAAAATAATAGAAGAAAAAGGACCATTGCCTTCTTTCTATTCAAAAGAAATAATTCTTGAAGTAGCTAAAGCTTTAGATTATGCAAATTCAAAAAATATTGTTCATAGAGACATAAAGCCCCAAAATATAATGATAACTTTAGATGGAAAGGTAAAATTAATGGATTTTGGTATAGCTCATTTAGGTAGCCTTTCTACTATAACCCAAACAGGTGTTTTTATGGGAACACCCCAATATGCTTCTCCTGAGCAGGCAGAAGGGTCAAAAGTAGATATAAGATCTGATATTTATTCTTTAGGTGTAGTTTTTTTTGAACTATTAACTGGTTTTCTTCCTTATTCTGGAGAGACTACTATTGCTGTAATGTTTAAAAAAATTCAGGAGGAGCTTCCTGATCCAAGATCTATAAAGCCTGAAATACCTGAAGGTTTAGCTCAAATTGTTATGAAAATGACTGCAAGACTTCCAGAAGATAGATATCAAAATCCAAAGGAATTAATTGAAGATTTAGAAAGGGGTTATCCATTGAGACCTTATGAAAAAAGGAAGCTATCTTCTCAAGAAACAATAATGAAATCTAAAGAAGAGTAACTTCTAAATCCCCTCTTGCAAAACATGAGGGGGATATGGTAGAATTAACGTGCCTGAGATAAAGGTAAGGCGAATGCACCTTAGAAAAGGGGAGAAAGGAAAGAAGAGAGGGAAAGAAGAGGCAGGAGAAAGCCCTAATTTTATATAGGGATGGAGGGTTTGATCCTGGCTCAGGACGAACGCTGGCGGCGTGCCTAAGGCATGCAAGTCGAGCGGTAGCTCCTATAAGTTAAAGCTTATAGGAGTGAGAGCGGCGCACGGGTGAGTAACACGTAGGTAACCTACCCCAGAGAGGGGGATAACACCTCGAAAGGGGTGCTAAACCCCCATATACTTACCGAGCGGAAGGCTCAGGTAAGGAAAGAGTATAGAGGGGTAACCCTCTATGCTGCTCTGGGATGGGCCTGCGGCCTATCAG